>DASQHM010000183.1:0-1616 GCA_035632095.1 Candidatus Cybelea sp.
CACGACGGCGTGCAGTTCGCTCCCAGCGTGTCGCTCATGGCCGACAACGTCAACATCATCATTTACCCGATCCAATATTCGAAGACCGCATACAAAGACCAATGGCGGAGCGGCCAGGACGGAATGTCATCCACCAAGGGCCGGGTGGTCGATCACGTTGGATTCAGCTTCGAGAATCTCCCGGAGGCCATCCAAAGCCTGCGCGAGAGCGGCGTCAAAGTGACCGACGAAATTCGCACCGCCGCCGGCGGTAAAATCAAGTACGCTTTCATCGAAGGGCCTGATAGAATCCGCATCGAGCTGGTGGAAGGCCAGCCAAGGAGGGACGACCCATGAAACCGCCGATAAACGCCGATAAACGCCGATTTGGTTGGGTGGGTTATCTGCGTTCATTTGCGTTCATCGGCGGTTCCGTTCTTTCCGTTTTTTCACTTTCCGGGGCGGTTCGCGTCTACGTCACCAACAGCGCCGGCAATAACGTCACCATCATCGACCCGACTGCCAACAAGGCCATCGGCGAGATCAAGGTCTCCAACAACCCGCACGGCATCGCCGCCTCGCCCGACCGCAGCCGCTTCTACATCAGCAGCGAGACCGAGAACGTTCTCGACGTGGTGGACCGCAAGACCTCGCAGATCATCCGGCGCGTCCCCATCGGCAAGCGGCCCAACAACATCGCCATCACGCCCGACGGCCGCCGCGTCTACGCCTGCATCCGCGAAAAGTCCTGCGTCGATATTGTGGATACCGCGTCGCTCGAGAGGGTCAAGAGCGTCGAGGTGGGCAAGTTCCCGCACAATGTCTACTGCTCGGCCGACGGCAAGTGGATGATCGCCACCTCCATCGCCGAGCACAAACTCACCGCCATAGACACGAAGAGCGAGGAGCCGGTCTTCGAGATTCCAGTCGGCGGCGTGCCCCGTCCGCTGGCCATCGAGGCCGGCCCTGACGGCCGCACCCGCCGCCTGTTCGTGCAGCTCACCGATCTGCACGGCTTCGTCGTCGTCGATTTCGCGGCGCGCAAAGTTGTGGGCAAGGTTCTCTTGCCGGACGCGTTGAAGGGCGCCGAGCCGCTGATCGCGCACACGTATTCGCATGGCATCGGCGTCTCCCCGGACGGCAAGACGCTATGGGTGAACAGCCTGCTTTCCAATTCCGTCTCTGTTTTTTCACTGCCGGCGCTGAAGCGTTTGGCGACCATTCCGGTCGGCGAGGGCCCCGACTGGCTCACCTTCACGCCTGACGGCCGCCGCGTCTATGTTTCGAACGCCGGCTCCGACTCGGTCTCCGCCATTGAAACCGCTTCGTACAAAGAGCTGGCCCGCATCCGCGTCGGCAAGGTCCCCAAGCGCCTCATCGCTGTCGACGTCCCAGAATGACCACAGATGAACACAGATGCACACAGATGCAGGGGTGTTCTTTATCTGTGCTTATCCGTGTTCATCAGTGGTTCCTTTCTTTTTTCACAGCGCGGAAACCCCGCCGCGTGGGGATCGAACCACGTTGGCAAGCCGATTCCAGACTTCGTGCACGGCGACGAGTGCCTGTTCTGCCATCGCAATGACATCGGGCCGGGCTGGCAGAAGAACGCCCACGGCATTACCGTCCGGCAGGCG
>DASQHM010000184.1:0-9338 GCA_035632095.1 Candidatus Cybelea sp.
ACGGGTAGTGTGCCGCCTTCGGCGCGCCGTGCCTAGGGCATCGTTGGGAAGTGTCAGCCGGTGGCCGCACCGCGCAATTTTCGATAGGCATGCGCGCCGCGCACGCCGTTCACGGCGAGCGTGAGAACCAAGGCGCCGACGGCGAGATGCGCCACCCCGTTGGCCAAACTCATCACGGCCTCGACCCCCGCCCACACCAATGCGATCCAGGCGGCGATCAGATTCTTCCGCGACCACAGCAGCCAGGCCAGCAACGCGGCGACGGGCACCGCGATCGCCGCGATCAATGCAAGGCCGACGGCGGTATCTTCGTCGGCGTCGGCGTCCCCGATCAACACCGCGGCAGTATCAGGCAGCAAAAACGCCAGGGCGGTGAGAAGCAAATAGGAGAGAAGGACCCAGATCATGGCGCCAGCTCCGAGCCGCGCCGCTTTCGTCGCGCCTTCAATGCTGGAGACATCAGGCCATAGCCCGTTCTGTTTGCGCTTGATCGGCTTCGAGCTGCTCTGTTCCTCGGCCATGACGATCCCCCCGGCGGCCGAAAAGGTGTCGCTCGGCCGAACCGAAAGACTACTTCGCCAGTAACGGCGCGACAATCTGTGCGAGTAATCTTAGAGTTTTCTCAACACATAGTTGAGACTCACGCGCGGGCGGCGGCGTCAGCCCTGGCGGGCCTTGAAGCGCGGGTTGGTCTTGTTGATGACGTAGACGCGGCCCTTGCGGCGCACCACGCGGCAGTCGCGGTGACGGGTCTTGGCCGACTTGAGCGAATTCACGACTTTCATGGCCAAACCTCGGGCGCGCTGGTTCACGGACGGACGCGGGAAAATAGGCGGGGAGCCCGGCGATGTCAACGCCGGCGGCGGGCCGGCAAAGGCCTGTCAGGTCAATTCCTTGACCGCGGGCAGGCGCGCGTAAAGGCGGATCATCTTGACCTCGCCCGAGGCAAGGAGCGTGAGGCGCCGCGACCACAGGTCGCCCTCGCAGAGGGCCCAGGGGCGCATGCCTTCGCTGATCTCGCCGGATTTGATGCGATCGGCGAGCGTCGCGAACGCGGCCAGGGCGGCGCTACGGAACTCGGCGGTCACGTCTTCGACGACGCGAACCTGCAGGCCAAGTCCCTCGAGCGCGGCGCGGGTCTTGGCGATGGGCATCAGATGCGGCGCAACCGGCTCGTCGGCGGACCACGCGGCCGTGGCCGGACCCTGAGAGTCGCCGGCCAGCATGTAGTCGCTCAGCATGAATTGGCCGCCGGGCTTCAGCGCCTTGCGGATGGCGGCGAACAGTGTCGGCTTGTCCTCGATCGTGAAGAGCGATTCCTTTGCCAAGACCGCATCGACGGATTTCGGCCGCGCATCGAACGCGGTGGCGGCCGCCTGCTTGATCACCGCCTTTCGCGCCACGCCGTGTTTGGTGGAAAGCTCCATGCCGAGCTTGGCCAGCAGCGGATCGGATTCGAAGGCGGTGACGTAAGCGCCGGTCTCCGCCGCGACCACGCGGGCGAGGCCGCCGAGGCCGGCGCCGACCTCGATCACCGTCATCTTCTCGTTCAATCCGAGGGGATTGATGATCTTGACCAGCTGCTCCGGCTGCGCCGGCGACAACATGCCCTCGCCGAACAGCGCCTGCACCACTTCGAGGCGCGGTACAGGCCAGCCGCGGACGGTGGGCGCAAGGGACGGTTCTCCCTTCGACGACTTTGCCGCGGGCTTGGCTTTCGGCGCCGAAGGCTGAAACTCGTAGCCTTCCCACCAGGCGTGAACGCGCGCGTTGATCTGCCGCTCGTCCCACCAGCGGCCGATGGGAGTCGCGTACCAAGCGGCGGCGGCGCGCGCGCGGAATCCGTTCGCGGCGTTCGTCGTGCCGCCCGGCTCCGCGCTCTCCTCCGCGCTGTCCGCTGTGGTGCCGTTCGCCATGAAATCGCTACTTTCTTATGCGGGCATCACCTCGCACGCGGCGCCCGGAAATCGCCCAACGAAAATGACAAGCAATGTTTAAATTCACGTAAAAATGAGCTTAAGCGGTTGCAAGCGCTGGGCTCTGATGGAACCATGCGCGAGGCGGGAAGCTTCGGGAGAGCACAATGACGTTCATCGATCGCTCGATTGGCACGTGGGTTGTGCGCGCGGCGCTTCTGACCGGTTTGCTTGTGCCGGCGGTCGCGGCGGCGCAAAGCGTGACGCCGCTTCCCCAGCAGCCGGCCGCGTCGGATATGTCGCCCGGCCTGAACGTCGCCTACTACTACGGCATGTACAAATACGTCGACCAGGTGGACATGGCGGCGGCAAAAAGTCCCGGCAGCGCCGGCGCGCCGCTGCCGCAGCTCAATGCGAAGATGGCCACGAGCCCGAAGGGCGAAGTATTCGACAGCCACGCGGTCGAAGGCGTCGGCCTGAAGATTTCCGGCATGATCCACTTCGACAATCCGGGCGAATGGAAATTCGTGGTGCTGTCCAACGACGGCGTGCGCGTATCCATCGCCGACCAGAAGATCCTGGAAGATCCCGACGTGCATTCCGACCGCTTGACCGATCCGGTCGCCGTGGCCGTGCCGTCGGCGGGCTGGTACAAATTCGACGTAAGCTATTTCCAGCGCCATGCGTCGTGGGCGCTGGTGCTGTCGTGGAAACCGCCGGGCGCCGGCGACTTCGTGCCGGTCCCGGCCGACGCGTTCGCGCATTTGAACAAGCAGGGAGGCAAGTCGTGAGCCTGAAGAACGCCGTCTGCATCGTCACCGGCTCGGCGGCCGGCATCGGCGCCGCGTGCGCGGAACGACTGGCCTCGCGCGGCGCCCGCGTCGTCATCAACTACACGAAGAGCGAGAAAGAGGCGAAAGAGGTCGCGGCGGCCTGCAAGGCCAAGGGCGGCGAGACGATCCTGTGCGCGGCCGACGTGTCGAAGGACGCCGATTGCCGCAAGCTCGCCAAGGCGGCGCTGGACGCCTGGGGCCGCATCGATTGCCTCATCAACAACGCGGGCACCACCAAGTTCGCCCAGCACGGCGACCTGGAAGCGCTCAGCATGGACGACTTCCAGCGCATCTACGGCGTCAACGTGGTCGGCCCGTTCCAGATGATCCGCGCCGTTGCGCCCGCTATGCAGAAGCAGGGCAAGGGCGCGGTGGTGAACATCTCGTCCATCGCCGGCGTCATGGGCGTAGGTTCGTCGGTTGCCTATGCCGCATCCAAGGGCGCGCTCAACACCATGACGCTCTCGCTCGCCCGCGTGCTCGGTCCCGCCATTCGCGTCAATGCGGTTTGCCCGGGCTTCGTCGAGACGCGCTGGCTACAAAGCGGATTGGGTGCGACCTACGAAACGCAAAAGCGCAACTACGAAGCGATGACGCCGCTGAAGGCGACGACGTTGCCGGAAGACATCGCCGACGCGGCGGTCTGGCTGCTCGAAGGCGCCGCCAAGGTGACAGGCGAAATCCTCATCGTGGACAGCGGCATGCATCTCGGCGCCTCGCCGCTCAAGGCGCGCTGAGCCGAGGCACGCGCCCGCCGCGACCGGTCGGTCAAGGCGCAAATCTTGTCGCTCATGCCATGCTGGACATGCCATGTGTAACATGGCATGATTTGCCATGATAAAGACCTGGGGAAGCGGTGCAGCCCGCCGCTTCGGCGAATCCGGGAAAGGCCGCTTTGCGGGCATGGACATGGCCAAGGCATTGGCCCGTCTGCAGTTGCTCAATGCCATGCAGTCGATCGACGAAGTGCCGGCCTTGAAGTCGATCGGATTGCACAAGCTCAAGGGCGATCGCAAGCACCAATGGGCGATGACGGTCAACGGCCGGTGGCGAGTCGTGTTCGAATTCAGGGCGGGAGATGCCTACAACGTCGATATCGTCGACTATCATTGAGGAACTCACATGAGCGAAACGGGCAAATATCACGAAGTGCATCCCGGCACTGTCCTGAAAGAGGAGCTGGAAGCGCGCGGACTGAGCGCCGCCGCCTTTGCGCTCAAGCTGCGGGTTCCGCCGCAACGAATTCAGGAAATTGTCGCTGCCAAGCGCTCCATCTCGCCGGAAACGGCGTTGCGGATCGGGATGGCCCTTGGCACCGGCGCTCGCATATGGCTGGCGATGCAGCAGTCGTTTGATTTGCGCAGAGTGGAGATCGAACTCGGCGACAAGGTTAGGGCCGAGGTCCAATCCGTCGCGTGACGGGCGCCTCGCCGCTCAAGGCGCGCTGATTCTATCCACGCAATCCACAGCCGAGCCGCGTTGCGGGAGCCGGCAGCGGCGGCTAAGGTCGGCGCCTTGCGAAGGTTTGTGCGTGGAGGCGCGTTTCAGTCATGA
Source organism: Candidatus Cybelea sp. (assembly GCA_035632095.1). Taxonomy (GTDB): domain Bacteria; phylum Pseudomonadota; class Alphaproteobacteria; order Ferrovibrionales; family Ferrovibrionaceae; genus DASQHM01. The sequence continues at coordinate 4,304 of DASQHM010000184.1, forward strand.
CCGATGTCGGTGGCGTGGCGGCCGAGCGACTGCAGCAGATCGTGATGCGCATCGAACGTCTGGAAGAGGAAAAGAAGGTCATCGCGGCGGACATCAAGGAAGTCTTTGCCGAGGCGAAGGGCGCCGGCTTCGACACGAAAATTCTTCGCCAAGTGATGCGGCTCCGCCGGCTGGACAAGGCCGAGCTGCAGGAGCAGGAGCACCTGCTCGACCTTTACATGCGCGCGCTCGGCATGACGGTCTGAAAGTGGCGGCGGCGCGTTTCGCGCTTGTCATCTTCGCCGCGTTCGCGGCTTTCCTTCTCGCAAGTCAATCCGCATTGGCCGATCCGGCCTGCGCGCAGGTCGCCAACAACACGGCCAATTGGATGCCGGGCAGCATCCGCGCGCCGGGCACGCAGGCCGTCGGCTTCCGCATCGGCGCCAACCAATCGGCTTATGTCTGCATGGACATCGATGTGCCGCATGGAACGCCGATCGAGGTGGTGATCAAGAGCGGTTGGGGCCTGCCGATCGGCAAGTGCGACATTCCCGTCGGCGGACGGCTCGAGATCGAACGCCGCAAGAGCGGGTCGGGCGACGAGACGGTCATTCGCGTGAGCTGCGGCTAGCGCGCAAGCGCCTTCCTCATGCTGAGCCTGTCGAAGCATGAGTCCTCACCCTTCGACAAGCTCAGGGTGAGGATAGGTTGATAGATAGTGGCGCCCTAGGTCGTCCGCGGCATCAGTCTGCCGCGGCGAAGCCCGTGGCGTGTCCGCTCGCGAGCGACGTCGTGGCCGACGCGGGCTCTCCGGCCGAACCGATCTGGCCGAGAATCTTGCCGCCTCGCTCGATCTCGATGTCGCCGTAGCGGATCTCGCCCGTGACCTTGCCGGTGGCGCGGATCATCAGCCGCCCGCGCACGGTCAGCTTGCCTTCGAAGCAGCCGCGTACGTCGGCCTCCTGGATTTCCGCCGCGCCCTTGAACAGGCCGCTCTCGGCGATCTCGATGATGCGGCAGTCGCTCATCGCCGCTTCGACCCGGCCCTCGACCAGCAGCCGCTCGCACGATGTGATCTCGCCGCTGAGCGTGATCTCGCGTCCGACGATCAGGGTCTTCGGATCGTAAAGCGTGTTCTCGATTCGCGGTGCGGCCGGAAGATCGACGCCGCGCTTGGCGATCGTGGGGCGGAAGCCTGACTTCTGCTTGTCGGTTTCGGTCATGGTCGTGCCTTCGGTCTGGACGGCGGGCGGGGCCGGCGAGTTCGCGCCGGAATCGGCGGGTGTCGTGGTACCAAGCTTGGACGTGATGCCCTTTAAATTCATCGTTCTGCGTCCCCGTTGTTATGCAACGCGGGCGAAGTCTGAGCGCCGTGGCGCACGGCAAGCTGTGACATTGGGCCCGGAGGCCATGTCAATTTTCGGGCGCAACGGCGATCTTCGTCGCGACAATGCGGCGACTATACGCCTATTCTGCGGCGCTGGCTCGCGTTGTCGGACGAAGAAACGCGGCGAGAAGACTCGCTTCCTCCGCTTTCGCCGATTCGAGATGGCGATCCTTGACGTGACCGTAGCCGCGGATGTGTTCGGGGATCGACGCGAGCTGCACGGCCAGCCGGTGGTTGTCGTTGTCGAGGCGCGCGGTCACCGTATCCATAAGCGCGAAGTAGTCGTCGATGAGCTGCCGTTCGCGGCGGCGTTCCGGCGTGCGGCCGAAGATGTCGAAGGCCGTGCCGCGCAAGCCCTTCAGGCGCGCCAGAAGCTTGAAAGCCTTGAACATCCAGGGACCAAAGGCCCGCTTCTTCAGTCGCCCGGTTCGCGGATCGCGCTCGGCGATCAGCGGCGGCGCCAGATGGAACTGCAGCGTGAAGTCGCCCTCGAACTGGGCGTTGAGCTTGCGCAGGAAATCTCCGTCGGTATAGAGCCGCGCCACCTCGTATTCGTCTTTATATGCCATGAGCTTGTAGGCGTAGCGGGCGACGGCTTCGGCCAGCTTGGTCTGGCCCGGCGCGCGCTCCCGCTCGGCTGCCGCGACGCGCTTGACCAAGCTCGCGTATTTCTCGGCGTAGGCGGCATTCTGGTACCGGGTGAGCTCCTTCACCCGGCTCGCGACCAGCTCGTCGGCCGTGGCGGCGAAGCGCTGGGGCTCGAGCGCCGCCGGTTGCACCGGCCGCACCACGGCTTCCACAGCTTTCGGATCGTGCGCGTAGAGGCGGCCCCAGTCGAAGGTGCGCCGCGAGGTCTCCACCGCGACACCGTTCAGCTCGATGGCGCGCTGCAGCGACTCGAGCGAGAGCGGCACCAGGCCGCGCTGGAACGCGTAGCCCAGCATGAACAGGTTGGTGGCGATCGAATCGCCCATGAGCGCAGTCGCGATCTCGGTCGCCGGAACGAACTCGGTGAGATTGTCGCCGGCGGCGCGGCGGACGGCGTTCCGGAGCGCCGCCGTATGGAAATCCGCGTCCGGATTCAGGGTGAAGTCGGCGGTCGGCGCCATGTGGCTGTTGACCACGGTGCGGGTCACGCCCTTGGCGATGCGGTCGAGCGCCTCGGCGCTGGCCGTCACCACCATGTCGCAGCCGAGCACCACCTGCGCCCCGCCCGCGGCCACGCGCACCGCATGGATGTCGTCCGGCTTGCGGGCGATGCGCACGTGGCTGAACACGGCGCCGCCCTTCTGGGCGAGGCCGGTCATATCGAGCACGCTGATGCCCAGCTCCTCGATATGCGCCGCCATGCCGAGCAGCGCGCCGATGGTGATGACGCCGGTGCCGCCGACGCCGGTGATCAGGATGCCGTAGGGGCCGGCGTCAAGCTTCGGCAATTCCGGCAACGGCAGGGCGGCAAACGGATCGGAACCGCCCCCCGGCGAGGTCTTGCCCCGGCCCGAGGCCGCCTTGCGCAGTTGCCCGCCGTGCACGGTTACGAAGCTCGGGCAGAAGCCGTTGACGCAGGAGAAGTCCTTGTTGCACGAGGACTGGTTGATCTGGCGCTTGCGGCCGAATTCGGTTTCGAGCGGTTCCACCGAGACGCAGTTGGACGCGGTCGAGCAGTCGCCGCAGCCTTCGCAAACTGCATCGTTGATGAAGGCGCGCTTCGCCGGATCGGGGAAGGTGCCGCGCTTGCGCCGCCGCCGCTTTTCCGCGGCGCAGGTCTGGTCGTAGACCAGGATGGTGCAGCCTTCGATGTCGCGAAGCTCGCGCTGCACCGCGTCCAGGTCGTCGCGATGGCGGATCGTCACCCCGGGAGCGAAGTTGGTGCCGGGCGGATACTTCTCCGGCTCGTCGGTGACCACGACGATGCGCTTCACCCCCTCGCCGTAGACCTGCTGGGTGATCTCCGGCACCGTGAGCTGGCCTTCCACCGGCTGGCCGCCGGTCATGGCCACCGCGTCGTTGAAGAGGATCTTGTAGGTGATGTTGACCTTGGCGGCGGCCGAGGCGCGGATCGCCATGAGCCCCGAGTGGTAGTAGGTGCCGTCGCCTAAGTTGGCGAAGATGTGCGTCTCGTCGGTGAACGGCGCCTGGCCGATCCAGGGCACGCCTTCGCCGCCCATCTGGGTGAAGGTGCTGGTCTCCCGGTTCATCCAGAGCGCCATGTAGTGGCAGCCGATGCCGGCGACGGCGCGGCTGCCCTCGGGCACGCGGGTCGAGGTGTTGTGCGGGCAGCCCGAGCAGAAGTAGGGGATGCGCGAGATCGCGGGCGGCTCGGTGGAAAGCTGCTTCTCCTTGGCCTCGATGAAGGCGACGCGCTCCTGGATGCGGGTCGAGGTGTAGAAGCGGGCGATGCGGGAGGCGATCACCTTGGCGATGCGGGCGGGCGTCAGCTCGCCGGCGGACGGCAGGATCCAGTCGCGGTGCTCGTCGAACTTGCCGATGACGCGCGGGCGCACGTCCTCCCGCCAGTTGTAAAGCTGCTCCTTCAACTGGTTCTCGATCAGCGCGCGCTTCTCCTCGACCACCAGCACCTCTTCCAGCCCTTCGGCGAAGTGCCGGGCGCCCTCGCGCTCGAGCGGCCAGGTCATGCCGACCTTGTAAAGGCGGAGGCCGATATCGGCGGCGAGCCGGTCGTCGATGCCGAGGTCGTCGAGCGCCTGGCGCACGTCGAGATAGGACTTGCCCGTGGTGATGATGCCGAACCTGGGCTTCGGGCTGTCGATGACGATGCGGTCGAGCTTGTTGGCGCGGGCGAAGGCCAGCGCCGCATAGGCCTTGTGCTGGTGCAGACGCCATTCGATCTGCAGGCGGTCTTCCGGCCAGCGGATGTTGAGCCCGCCGGGCGGCATTTCGAATTCTGGCGTGACGATTTGGAGCGCCGCGGGGTCGATGTCGACCGAAGCCGAGCTTTCCACGGTTTCCGTCACCGCCGTGAAGCCGACCCAGAGGCCGGAGAAGCGTGACAGCGCGAAGCCGATCAGGCCGTAGTCGAGGTATTCCTGCACGCTCGCCGGATTGAGCACCGGGATCATGGCCGAGATGAAGATGTGCTCCGACTGGTGCGCGAGAGTGGACGACGCGGCGCCGTGGTCGTCGCCGGCGATCACCAGCACGCCGCCGTGCTTCGAGGTGCCGGCGGCGTTGCCGTGCTTGAACACATCGACGCAGCGGTCGACGCCCGGCCCCTTGCCGTACCAGATGGCGAATACGCCGTCGTAGCGGGCCTTCGGGAACAGGTTGGTCTGTTGGCTGCCCCAGATGGCGGTGGCCGCCATGTCCTCGTTGACGCCGGGCTGGAAGTGGATGTGGCTTTTCTTCAGGAACGGCTTGGCCCGCCAGAGCGACTGGTCGTAGCCGCCAAGCGGCGAGCCGCGGTAGCCGGAGATGAAGCCCGCCGTGTTGAGGCCCGCGGCCACGTCGCGCTGGCGCTGCATCATGGGCAGGCGCACCAGCGCCTGGATGCCGGTGAGGAACACGCGTCCGCGTTCCAGCGTGTATTTGTCGTCGAGGCTGACGGCGGCGAGCGTCATGGCAGGAACTCCACAAGATCACGCGCGTGATAACGGCCCCGCATGTGCCCCAAGGTAACGCACCCTGACCCCGAGACCAAACGCCGCGGGC
>DASQHM010000185.1:0-27905 GCA_035632095.1 Candidatus Cybelea sp.
CGAAAAGTCCGATTTCGGCAGCGAGGCCGGCCCGACCGCTTTGTTGAAGCGCATGATGCCCGGCGCCGTGTACGAGCTGATGGAGCTTGCCTATAACGTCCCGGCGTTCTGGCGCCTCTGGCGCGCCGCCAAGGAGTTCGCGCCCGACGTCCTTTACGAACGCTTCAACCTTTATCTGTTGGCGGGATTGTGGCTGGCGCGTGTGTCGCGCATCCCGTTCCTGCTGGAGGTGAACGCCCCCTTGGCGGAGGAACGCGAACGGTTCGGAGGCCTGAGTCTCCGCCGCGTCGCGCATGCCTGCGAGGGCTGGCTCTGGCGGGGCGCCGACCGCGCTTTTCCGGTGACGGGCGTGCTGGCCGAGCATCTGTTCGCCAAGGGAGCCATCCGCGAACGCGCCGTCGTCATTCCGAACGGCGTCGCGCCGGAGTTTCTGGCGCCGGCTCCGGAAAGCGTGGCGGCCAAGCGCCGGCTCGGCATCAAAGACCGCTTGGTGCTGGGCTTCGTCGGATTCATGCGCCCGTGGCACGGCCTCGACCGGGTGATCGATTTCATAGCCGACCGCGGCGGCGAGCGGCTTCACCTCTTGCTGGTCGGCGACGGCCCGGTGCGGCCGGACCTCGAAGCCCAGGCCAAGGCGCGCGGGGTCGCGGATCGCGTGACCTTCGCCGGGCTCGTCGGGCGCAACGCGATCATTGACCATATCGCCGCGTTCGACGTGGCCCTGCAGCCGGACGTCGTCGCTTATGCCTCGCCGCTCAAAGTCTTCGAATACATGGCGCTCGGGCGCGCCATCGTCGCGCCTGCAACGCCCAATATTCGCGAGGTGTTGAGCGACGGCGTCGACGCGGTCCTCTTCGATCCCGCAGAGCCGGACGGATTCCGCAGCGCACTGGCGCGACTATGCGACGACGGCGAGCTTCGCGCCAGGGTCGGCCGCGCCGCCGCGGCGTCGGTGCGCAGCCGCGATTTTACCTGGGCCGGAAATGCGAGGCGCGTTGTCGAGTCTGTTCGCCCGCTTGTCGACCGGCGCGGCCGGGAAAGAGCTTAGACGAGTCCGTGCCTGTCCTCCGGCTCCGTCACGCCGCGACGGGCCGGTTCCGCATCATCAGATCGTACAGCTCGAACACCGTGCCGAAGCGGCCGCCGACGGCGTCCTTGAAATACGCAAGGTAGCTTTCGATCGCGCTCAAAAAGCGGGCGCGGTCCTCTTTGTTCCGAACATAGGGCGTATGGCCAATACCGAGCGAGGAGCTGTGATAGGTCATGCTAAACACGCGGTGGCCGCGCGCCAGCAGACTGCGCGTCAATCTGCGGTGCGCGGCATGGTCGATGCCTTCCGGCGTCAGCGTGATTCGCTCCAATATGCGCGAGCGTGCGGCAATTCCACCGATCCTGAGCTTTCGGCCGAGCGCCGTGTCGAACAGCGGATACAGGCCGGCGCCGATCGAAGCCGCCGCGCCTGCGAAGCCGCGCGATAGCGGAATGGCCAGCATGTCCGATCCGCTGCCGAACCGGAAAGGCCGATCGGCGACGCAGCGAAAATCGGGGCCGCCATCCGCGCCGAAATCCGTATGCGGAACCACACTGAGATCGATCCGGTAGCCGAGCTGCTCCAGGGCTCCGGCCGTTGCCGGACCAAATCCGTACCGTCCGGCCTTGTAGGCGATTGGCTGAACGCCGAAATTAGCGCGAATGGCCGACGTTAGGCTTTCGAGCTTTCGACGCTCAAGATCCGGCGGAAGATTGCCCGGATAGGAGTTGCGCGCGTTGACCGGCTCTTCAAACGGTGGGTTCACCCATGGGTGTAGATGGGTGCCGATGTCGCAGGCGCCCTGGCGCCAAAAGCCATCGAGCACGCGAATGGAGGCTTCGGTGGTTGCCACCGGGTAGTCCATGACGTAAGTCGGCCGGACACCGAATCGGGCGAAGATGTCCTGGGCGCGGACCTGCTCGGCGATCGATGTGACGGCCGTGTTATGGCGCGCAAACGGCTTGCCCCAATCGAACTCCTCTTCGGTGTCGACGACCACGACGAGAGTCGGAGGCAGATCCGGCGGCAACTTCGCCACGCGAACAGCGTCTTCACCGCCAAACAGCATGGCTTGCCCCGTGCATCCAGCTGGCGCCGCAGACCGACAGGCTGGCGCTCGATTGTTGTTGCAGATTATGGCAACAAGTATGATGAATTTGGTAACAAATCTGCCTTAGGTTGCAATGGCCTCCGGGTCGAATTGCGCAGCCGGGGCGAGCGTTTGAAGGGGAATCGCCATCCGGTCCGACGTTGCCTCGCCGCCCCTTGCGATTAACCGATCGTTTACGTCCGGCTTTGCCGTCCTCGCCATGGGCAACGAAACCAGTGAGCAAGTCAGACGATGATGGAAGCGGCCCAAGCGGAACACGGTGCCGCAACGATCCGAGCCCCCGCGCATTCGGCAGACGAATCCTTGCCGGCAGATCTGGCCATCACCATCGGTGAAGCACCGGGCTTGGCCCAGCTCGAACCCGTCTGGCGCGATCTCGCCGATCGCTCGAACGGGTCGTTCTATCTCTCCTGGCATTGGATCGGTCCCTGGCTTACCCATATTGCTCGCCGCCCGCTCCTGCTCAAAGCCACGGCCGGTGGACAGGTCGTCGCGCTGGCGCTGCTTTTTGCGTTCACCGAGAGACGGCATGGCTGGCTGGCCAGCCGCGCCCTTTGTCTGCACGAAACCGGCGATCCGGCATGCGACGTGCTGACCATCGAATTCAACGGCATCCTGCACGACCGCCGCTTCGGAGCGACCCTCGCGCTCGGCTGCCTGCGCGCCATCGCCGATTGGCATCGCAAGGGCGGCGATTGGGACGAGCTCCGGCTCGGTGGTGTGACCGAGGAATTTCTGCCGCTCGCCGGATCGATCGGGCTTAAAGTATTGACTCGCGACCGCCGTCCGTCGGCCGCGGTCGATCTCGCCGCGATTCGTGCTTCGGGCAAAAGCTTTCTCGACCATCTGAGTTCCAACACGCGCTACCAGCTGCGCCGTTCGCTCCGGCTCTACGAAAAGCGGGGTCCGCTGACTGTCACGGCGGCACGCGATCCCGTAGAGGCCCGCAGTTTCATGGCCGGGCTGGCCGAACTGCATCAGGCGACGTGGGTTGCACGCGGCAAGCCCGGCGCCTTCGGCGCCGATTTCCTGCCGCGCGTGCACGAGAGCGTCATCTCGGCCAGCCTGCCTTCCGGCAACGTGGAGGTCGTACGCGTCGCCGCCGGCAATCACGTGATCGGCTATCTATACAACTTCATCTACCGCGGCTGGGTGGGCGCCTACCTATCGGGCCTGGCTTACGAGGAAGACGCCAAGCTGAAGCCGGGAATGGTCAGTCACTATCTCTGCGCCGAGCGCCATCTAAAAGCGGGAATGAGCGCTTACGATTTCATGGCCGGCGACAACCGCTACAAGACCAGTCTCGGCACGCCGGGTCCGGACATGCTCTGGCTCTCGCTGCAGCGGCCGCGACTCAAACTCCGCATCGAAGACGCAATGCGCAATGCCAAACACCGCTTCGACGCCATGCGACACAAAAGCGAATTCGCAGCATCAGCGGGCGGCGATGGCGAGAACGATACATGACCGCCGGCGATGCGACTCAGGCCGTTCCGTGCGATAACCCTGTTTCAAGGACAAGAGTCGCATGAGCAGTTTCATTAAAGGCTTCTTCGACATCAATCGGCGTCTGTGCGAACGCGTGGAGGCCCGCCTGCCGGCGGACTTCCTCATCAATCTTCACCGCTCCTATGAAGCCGCCGCCTCACAAGCCCTGAACACCAACAAGAACTGGACCGTGCTGGATATCGGAGCGGGGCGAAATTGTCCCTACATGCGGTTCCTGAAGGCAGATCGTGGACATCGCATCGTCGCCATCGATGTCGACGAGGATGAGCTTCGCCATAACGCGGCAGTGTCATTCCGCGTTGTCGCCGACGCGGTAAAATCTCTTCCTGTAAGCGATCGCTCGGTGGATTTCATTTCCGCGCGTTCGGTCATGGAGCACATCAGCGATACACGACGCTATATGCGAAACTGTGCGAATGCGCTCAAACCAGGTGGATACGTCATTCAGTCATTTCCATGCCGCTTTGCGCCGTTTGCCGCGCTAAACCGCATTCTGCCCAATCGGCTGGCCCGGGCCCTACTTCACTACTTGTATCCGGAGTGGCGGGTTGACTGCGGCTTCCGCGCCTTTTACGACAACTGCTATCCGTCCGCGATGCAGCGCATTCTCGAGGAGAATAACCTTGAGATCGTGCACAGCGAGTTGCGCTACTACGAAGCAATCTACTATACGTTCTTTCTTCCGCTCTATGTGGTGATGGTCGCGTACGACCTGATTGCCTGGCGCATTGGCGTGAAGAATCTGGCCTGCCAGATGCTCTTCGTCGCACGGAAGAAGGCGGCCACGGTGACGTCCATCCCGGACGAGCGAATGAGCCACGAGACAACGTCGGCTTGATCGCCTGAGCGTTGGTTTCCTGATGGACTCAGGTCGCCACCGAATCGTCATGCATCGCCTTTGCGGTCCGCTTCAGCGCTCGCTGCAATTCGGGTTTGCGTATTCGCTCCATGGCGCCAAAGCGTCGTGGAGACGGCGGTTTACCGTCACGCGGGCAAGAAACAATTAGAGTGGCAGCTTGTCGCCATATCTCTGCCGGTAATCCTCGGGCGAGCGGATGGCGAAGGGGCTTCTGTCCTTGCCCCCCTTCTCGCGCAATTCAACGCTGGCGCTCCAGATCAGCAGGGCCGCTACGCCGATGATCGCTACAAGCAAATATAAAGATTCCATCGTCTAGGCTCGCCTCTTCGACCCAGTGAAACTGCCTCTACGAAAGCCTGCCTGCATTGTGGCCGTCCGCTGCGCAAGGATGTATCAAAATAGTAGATTTTCCACTACACCTTGCGAGCGTGACTGAGGATCACATCGGCGATTTTGGTACGACATGCAAATGTTTTCCCGTGCGATGCAGTCTATGTAGCTAAGAGAAGACACGAAAGTGCGCGCGCTCCTCTTCGATATCCTGCTCGTCTTGGCCTTGCCGGCGACGCTCGCGCTGCCACATCTCGGCATTCTCGTCTACTACTGGATCAGTTTCATGTCGCCGCAGCAGCTCCTCTGGGAGAGCAGTGGCATCCCATGGAGCAAACTCCTCGTTGCCGTGACGCTTCTGGCAATTCCCTTCTCGGCCGGGCGGCGAAAGCTTCCCCTCAACCTGGTCACGCTGACGTTGGTTGCGTTCCTGTCATGGTGCACTGTCACATCGTTCTTTGCGACTTATCCGGCGCTGACGTGGGACATCTGGGCCGACTTCGCCAAGATCGTCCTTATGACGCTCGTCTGCGTTTACATGATGGGGACGCGTGAGCGACTCACCGCGATCATTTGGACCATCGTCATCAGCCTTGGCTATTACACGGTCAAGGGCGGGATATTCGTATTGCTTACGGCTGGCAACTATCATGTGCTCGGACCACCAGGATCGCCGTTCTCTGAAACCAACGGCATGGCGCGCGCCGCTATTATGATACTGCCGTTGATGTACTACCTCGCACTGCATTCGGCGCAACGCTATGTGCGAATAGGCATGTACGTGGCGATATGTATGACGGTCCTGGCCATGGTGGGTACCGGCTCTCGCGGCGGATTCCTTGGCTTCCTCGCAGCGGTGTTGGCACTCTTCGCCTATTCGCGCCACAAAGTGCGAATGTTGGTCGGCGCAGCCATTCTCGTCGTTGCTTCCCTAGTGATCTTGCCTGAGGAGCGGATCAGCGGCTGGACCGGCCGCATGGAAACGATCGAAAGCTACCAGGAAGATGAGTCGGCACAGAGCCGCTTCCAGTCGTGGCAGTACGCAGAGAGCGTCGTTGAAAAGTCGCCGATCATGGGCGGCGGATTCGGCGCATTCCGCGGCAACATCGGCCTTACCGACGATCCGGATTTCGCTCTCGATGCCCACAGCAACTACTACCAGATTTTGGGCGATCAGGGATACGTAGGGCTGGCGCTCTATCTGCTTCTGGGTCTGGCAGCGCTCGGAACGCAATTTCAGATCTTTTGGCGCGCGCGCCATCAACCGGAACTATATTGGGCGCGGGATCTGGCCATCCTCCTACAGGTCGATACGGTCGGATATTTCGTCGGCGGCCTGACAATCACCCATCCTTACCTGGAGCTCTACTACGCCCTCTTATCGATTACGGTCATCTGCAGCACGATAGTGAAGCAGAAACTGGTCGGCGCGCCGTCGGATCTGCCGAGCGCGCCCGCTATCGCCGACCGCGAGGCGGATACCGCGATCGCCAGTACCCGATCAATGACATTCTGACGGGCCGCAGCGAACACAATGTTTCTCGATGCTCGCGACCTGCAGTCCGACGCGGCCATTGAATGCGACGTATGCATCATGGGCGCCGGTGCGGCCGGCATCACGTTGGCGCGCGAACTGTCCAGCAGCCCGATCAAGGTATGCGTCCTGGAGAGCGGCGGCTTTGATATCGAGGAAGGAACCCAGGCGCTCTACAAAGGCGAAATCGCCGGGACGCACTACCCCGACCTGGACGTCGCCCGGCTCCGAATGTTCGGGGGCTCCACCAATCATTGGGACGGAAACTGCTCGGCGCTGGAAGACCTGGATTTCGGCGAACGGCCCTGGGTACGTTACAGCGGCTGGCCGATCGAAAAGGCCGAACTGGACCGGTTTTACCCGCGCGCGCAAGCGTATTGCCAGCTCGGGCCCTACCGCTATGACGCCGCCTATTGGATGGACCGCGCCCATGCGCCCGCACTCGCGCTCGATCCGGCGCGCGCCGTCACCGCGATGGCGCAGCTCAGTCCGCCCACGCGATTCGGCGACGCGTATCGCGACGACCTGAAAAGCGCCGGCAACGTCACCGTCGTCCTGCATGCCAACGTCATCGACATCCGGACATCCGATGCCGACGGCGGACGCATCGCGTCGGTCACGGTCGCCATATTGGGCGGCAGCCGCTTTTCCGTAAGCGCGCGCCACTTCGTGCTGGCCCTTGGCGGCATCGAAAACGCGCGGGTGTTGCTGCTGTCGAGCAGCCAGCAGCCGGCCGGGATCGGCAACCAGAACGATCAGGTTGGCCGCTATTTTATGGAGCACCCGATAGTCGACGGCGCGGTTTTCCAGCCGTCCAGCCAGCGGCTGGATCTGCGGCTCTATGGCGAACTGAAAATCGACGGCCGAGACATCACCGCGTTTCTCCAGCTCGCCGAACCGGCGCTGCGGCAATACGGATTGATGAACGTGCGCGCGCCGCTCGCGCCAAAGACCCGCTACCAGGCGGCGCCGGGCGTCGAGGGATATCATGAATTGGCCGAGGCGGCCGGCGGCGGCCCGATGCCCGACAACGTTTGGACCGACGTGGCGGAGGTGATCGAGGATATCGATATGGTGGTCGAGGGCGGCGCGCGAAAGTATTTGGATCGGCGCCTGTTCCCTTCGGCCAACGATCTCGGCTACTACGGCCTCGACACCATGATGGAGCAGCCGCCCGATCCGGCGAACCGGGTGACATTGTCCCAGCGGCATGACGCATTCGGCCAGCGGCAGGCGCGCCTGGAATGGCGCATCGACGCGAATACGCAGGAGAACCTGTGGCGCTGCTATGAAGTGATCGGCGCCGCGCTCGGTCGCGCCGGCGTCGGGCGACTCCGCTCCTGGCGGGAGCATCACGTGCGCCTGTTCGGCACCAAGCGCCTGAACTACGGCTTTCACCATATCGGCACGACGCGCATGAGCGCCAACCCCCGCCTCGGCGTGGTCGACGCCGATTGCCGGGTGCACGGTCTCGAGAACCTCTACGTGGCCGGCAGCTCGGTGTTCCCGACCGGCGGCCATGTCCCGCCGACGCTGACCATCGTGGCGCTGGCGATCCGGCTGGCCGAACATCTGAAATCGAAGGCGGTCGAACGGCCATGATCATCGATCGACGTCGACTGCTCGAAATTGCCGCCGGAGTTCTGGCGGCCTCCGCGCTGCGTCCGTCGCTTTCCTCGGCGGGAGATGCTGCGCGCTATTCGGCAGTGCTGCGGCGCGCGGACGCCGCCGCACGCCTCGGGCAGCTATGCCTTGCACGACTGGGCGGCGATGACCACGAGGCGGCGCTCGTCGAACGGATCACGACGGCGCTCGGGCCCGGAGCGGCGCGCCTGGATGCGACGGGGCTTAAAGCGGCGGTGCGCGCCGCCTGCGCGAATGATTTCGCGGCGGGGCGGACGATCGATGTCGCGGGTTGGATCCTGGCCGAGACCGAGGTCCGTCTCTATGCCTTGGTGGCTTTGGAGACGGGTTCGGTCGCCCAGGCATAGTCAGCGCAGCACCACGGTCTTGATGCCGTTGAGCAGGACCCGCCGCTCCACATGCCAGCGCACCGCGCGCGCCAAGACCTGGCACTCGATGTCCCGGCCGATGGCGACGAGCGCCTCGGGTGTCGCCGTATGGTCCACGCGCTGCACCTCCTGTTCGATGATCGGCCCTTCGTCGAGATCCGGCGTCACGTAGTGCGCCGTGGCGCCGATGAGCTTCACGCCACGCGCATGCGCCTGCTGATAGGGCATCGCACCCTTGAAGCTCGGCAGGAAGGAATGGTGGATGTTGATGCACCGGCCCGCCAATTTGCCCACGAGGCCGGGCGAGAGCACTTGCATGTAGCGCGCCAGCACCACCAAGTCGATCTCGAGGTCTTCGACGAGCTTGGCGATGGCCTGTTCCTGGGCCGGCCGGGTCGATGCGGTCACCGGCAGATGATGAAACGGCACGCGGTGCCATGCCGCCAGGCCTTCCAATTCCGGGTGGTTCGATACGATCGCGGGAATTTCGATGGCTAGGCTGCCGGTGCGATAGCGGTAAAGCAGGTCGTTCAGGCAGTGGTCGAATCGCGACACCAAGATGAGCACCCGGGCCTTGCGCGCGGCATCGAATATTTGCCAATCCATGCCGTGCCGGCGCGCCAGTCCGGCAAATTCGGCGCGCAGCGCCGACAGCGGATGCGCCGAGCCGCTTTCAAAAACGGTGCGCTGAAAGAACCGCCGCGAGTCCGGATCGCCGAAGTGGGACGATTCAATGATGTTGATGCCCCGCTCGGCGAAGAAGCCGGCCACCGCCGCCACCAGCCCGACGGCATCGGCGCAGGTTGCGGTTAGAATCGCATGGCTAGTTTCGGAGGCTTTGGTCATCGGTCTCTATTATGCATGTATCCGGCGGCGCGCGAGTATTTCGCGAAACAGATCGAGTTGGCCCTGCGCGGTGGCGTCCCACGAAAAGCGCTCGGCGTAGGCACGTGTCGCCGCGCGATCGGGCAATGCCGCAAGGAGACCACGCAAGGCGCCGGCAATGGCCGGCGCTGTTCGCTCCGGAACCAGCGCACCCGCTTCCGGCACCGCGATCACCTCGGGTGTGCCCCAGATGTTCGTCGCGACCACCGGTGTGCCGCATGCCAGCGATTCGAGCAATACGTTCGCCCAGCCCTCCCGGCTTGACGCGAGCACCGAAACGTCCGCGGCGCTATACAATCCCGCGAGCTGATCGTGCGGAATCTGCCCAAGGAAGCGAACGCGGCCGGAGACCTGCAGCCGCTTCGCCAAGGCTTCGAGAGCGGCGCGCTCAGGCCCTTCGCCCGCAATCAGGAATGTCACGTCCGGCAGGGCCTTGATCGCTTCGATCACGAGGTGGTGTCCTTTTCGCTCGATCAGCGAGCCGACCGAAACGACGGTCGTGCCGTCGACACCCAAGCGCCGGCGCTCCGTTTGCCGGTCGAGCGGCCGGAATTGCGCCAGGTCGACCCCGTTGCGCAAGACGCGAATCCTGTCCGCGGACACGCCGAGTTCGACCAGGCGATCCTTCAAGGCCTGACAGACGGTGACGAGGCCGGCAGCCTTTTCCGCCGCCCAGACGATCATGCGGCGCGGCAGCGCATGGTCTGGAATGAGACTTAGATCGGTACCGCGCGCGGTGATGCAGACGGGTTTTCCGAATTCCCGGCCGAGCAGGACGGCGGCGACGCCATCGGGATAGAAGTAGTGCGCGTCGATCAAATCAAAATCGCGGCCCTGGCGCTGCAGCCGGCGAAGCGCCGATCGCGCACCGGCGTACAACAATGCCGGAGCGACGGTCATGCCGACTTTGGGCAGGGCCAGGAAGCGCGGATGACTGACGTCGATGCCGTGGCGGATCTCCCGCCGGGGCACTTTCGCCAGGCGCGCGTAGGTGCCGAATGCGGCGTTGCTCGCCGGAAACCAAGGACTAGGCGCGACGACATCCGCCGTCACCTGCCCGCCCGACAACAAATGCCGCAAGCGGTTTTCGACGAAAACGCCATGCTGCGGCACCGCCGCGTTGGGATAAAGCGTGCTGAAGACCAGAATGCGCGGTCTCTGCACGCTGACGAATTCAGGCCGCACCGTCACTCCTTCGGCAAAGTACTAAGGAGCTTCTCCGCTGCGGCCTTGTCGTCGAAGGGCCGGCTGTCGGCAACGACCGCCTGCAGCACGGTCCTGGCATCCGCATTGCGGCCGGATTTTTGCAGCGCCATCGCAAGGTGATAGCCGATCTGCGGCGACTTCTTGGAATCGTCGTACGCCTTTTGCAACAAGGGGACCGCAGTTTGCGCATCGCCCTTCTTCAACGCGAGATATCCAAGCGTGTCGGCGATATCCGGCGAATCGGGCGCCAATTGGTGCGCCTTTGTCGCCAGATCAAATCCGCGGGGGTCGTTCCGCTGCCCGTAAAGCCATGCCAGGTTGTTCATGACGATGACATTGTTGGGCCGGTGCTCCAGCAGCAGTTCGTTGTTGGCCATTGCGTCGTCATCCTGGTGCAGCCTGAGTTGCGTCGTCGCCAAGGCAAACCGCGCAGTGTCGTCGCCGGGATGGTCCTGCAGCCATTTCTGCAGTGTCTGCTTCCCGGCCTGATCGTCGCCCGAAGCCGATTGCGCCGTCGCCAGGGAAACGGCTATGCCCGAGGACGGGGATTGGCTAAAGGCCGTGGCATAGGTCGCCGCCGCTTCCTTGTATTTGCCCTGCAACATCAAAATGTCGCCAAGCATCTCGTCGCCTTCCGGCCGATTGGGATTCTTCGCCCGCCAATCCTGCACCAGGGCGAGCGCCTGCTCCGGCTTTCCGGCGCGGTCGGTCAAGAGCGCCAGCCGCTCCGGGAGTTTGGCATCCTCGGGATTGGCCAAAATGCCTTGGCGCAGCACTGCCAATGCGCCGTTCGGATCGCCGCTGTCGTTCATCGCATCGGCCAGGCGCTGATAGGCCTGGGGCACGCGCGGCGCTGTGGCAATCAGCGAGCGATACGTTGCGATCGCGGACGGCTTGTCGTTGTCGGCCAATTGCGCGCGCGCCAAGGCGTCCATGGCGTCCGGGTTGTTCGACACCGCCTGGTTGAGGTCGCGCGCCGTCGACAACGCCTTCGCCGTATCGCGCCGTTCGAGGAAAAAGTTGACCAACGCCAGCCGCGGCAAGACGACGCCGGGATTGGAATCGGCCGCCTTCGTAAGCCAAGACACCACCTCGTCCGGCTTCGCCTGCCGCCGGCCGAGGTCGGCCATCGACATCATGGCGTCGAGACTCTTGGGGTCCTTTGCCAGAATCGCCTGATAGCGTTGCGCAGCGGCATCGTACTTGCCTTCGGCCAGATCGAGCCGCGCCAGGTTGAGCAGCGCCGGAGCAAAGCCCGCGTCCTTGGCGATCGCCGCCTCGAAATAGGAGCGGGCCTTTTGCGCATCGCCTCTCGCCGCGGCAATACCGCCGAGCAGGTTGTCGGGCATCGGGCTGTTCGCCATATCCGCCCGCAAGGCGTCGGTCGCCTTGGCGGCGTCGTCGAACTTGCCTTGGCGCATCAGGGCAATGACCAGGAAAATGCGCGCGTTCGACGCATGCGGGTCGGCCACGAGGGCATCGTCAAGATCCTTGACCGCTTGTTCCGATTGGCCGATCTCAAGCCGGTTGATGGCGATCTGGGTCCGCAGCACCGCGTCGTTGGGCGACGCCGCTGCGGCGCGATCAAGCCACTGCCCCGCGTCCGCAACGCGCCCCGCGGCCGCCGAAGCATTGGCAAGCGCACGCAAAATCCGTTGATCGTTCGGCGCGACGGCCAGAGCGTCCCTCAGCGACGCCAAGGCCTGATCCGGCTGCCGCTTCCTGATCAACAGATTGCCGAGAAGTATCCGGGCGTCCACGTCGTCGGGCTGCACCCTGATGTACTGCGTCAAGTGGGTTTGGCCTTCCTCGAGCTGGTCGCGGCTGATTTCCAGCCGCGCCATCAGGTAGAGGGTCGGCGGATAGGCTCCGAGCGCCGTGCCCTGCCTTTGCAAAAGATCGAACGCGCCTTTGAGATCGGCTTGCTTCGCCAGAATCAGCGCTTGCAGGTACACGGCGACGGGCTGGTTGGGATTGCGCGACAATACCGAGTTGATATCGGCGGTCGCCTGCTCGAATTTGTTGCGGTCGACATACAAGCCCGCGCGTGCGAGCTCCGAGCGCATGGAACCGGGATCGACCTGCAGCGCCTTGTTGAAGGCATCCAAGGCGCCGTCTTCGTCTTTCTGCAGGCGGCGCAGTTGACCTTTCAGCGTAAGCGCCTCCGCGACAATCGCCGGAGTTCCGCCGCCCGCTACGGCCTTGTCGACGTTCGCTTCCGCCGTTCCGAAGTCACGGCGCCCAAGATCGGCCCAGGCCAACCCGATGTCGGCCCGCACGGCTTTCGCGTCGATCGCAAGGGCCGCCTTGAAATCCTCCGAAGCAGCATCGTTTTGCCGCAACCCGAGATGGGCGAAGCCGCGGGATATGTCGATTTCCGCTTGCGCCGCAGGCGAACGCCCGCTGGGATCCATTTCGATAAGAACTTGGTCGAATTTGCCTTGCAGCAAGTAGGCGCGCGCCAGGGCGGGAAGCACCTTGTCCTTGTCGAAGTTGTGGTCGAGCGCGAGCTTCAGCTCTTTTTCGGCCGATGCCGCATCGCCGAGCGCCAACGCCGTGTAGCCGAGCTCGTAACGCGCCGTCATGTTGTCTGGCTCGACGCGCACCGCATTTCTCAGCTGGATAAGCGCCGACTTGTAGTCGCCCTTGGCAAGATATTGCTGCCCGTCGGCAAGATAGTTGCGGTTGCCGCGCGACAGATTGATCGCCACGACCGCGCCGATCGCCAGGATGATGACAACGGCGATACCGCCGATGAGGATTCGACGCCGCGAGCGCCGCTTCGTGCTGCCTTCGGCCAAAGTGCCTCCTCACGCTTTCAAGTTGTGGATCCGCATCAGGTCGTAAAGTGTGGGCCTGCTGATGCCGAGAATCTTCGCCGCCTGCGAAATGTTGCCGTTGACATGCGACAGCGCGTCTCGAAGCGCGCGCCGGTCCGCATCCTGGCGAATTTCCTTCAGCGTCAGCAGTCGCGTTTCGCCGGCTTCCTCCGCCGCGGCGGGCTGGCCCGCGGGCGCAGCGAGCTCCAGGTCTTCGGGCGTTATGAGGTCGCCCTCCGCAATCAATACGGCACGCTTGATGCGGTTTTGCATTTCGCGGACGTTGCCGGGCCAGGCGTGGCGCGCCAGCGCGGTGCGCGCGGCCGTGGTGAAGCCCTTGATCTCGCGGCGATAGGCGCCGCTGAACTCGTTCAGGAAATAATGCGCCAGCAGCACCGGATCCCCCGGCCGTTCCCGCAGCGCCGGGATATTGATCGTAAACTCGTTCAGGCGATAGTACAGATCCTCGCGAAAGCGTTGCTCGCGGATCAATTCCGCAATATTGCGATTCGTGGCGCAGATGATGCGCACGTCCACCGGGATGAGCTGCCGCCCGCCGATGCGCTCGATCACGCGCTCCTGCAGGAAGCGCAGCAGCTTCACCTGCAGGGGCAGCGGCACGTCGCCGATCTCGTCCAACAGCAAGGTGCCGTGATTGGCAAGTTCGACCTTGCCCAAGCTTTGCCGCACCGCGCCGGTGAACGAGCCCTTCTCGTGGCCGAACAACTCGCTCTCTAGGAGATTCTCCGGAATCGCGCCGCAATTGATGGCGACGAACGGCTTGCCCGCGCGCGGACCAAGGTCGTGCATGGCGCGCGCCAGCACTTCCTTTCCGGTGCCGCTTTCGCCGACAAGCATGACCGTCACGTCGGTCGGCGCGATCTTCTCCACAAGCCGGCACACGTCCAGCATGGCGGCGCAACTGGTGATGACGCCCTTCAGCGCACCGCCTTCGCTACCCTTCGCCGCCCGGCGCAAGTCCTCTTCCAATTGCCAGAGATGCCGCGCCCTGCCGACGATCAGCCGCAATACGTCGATGTCCATCGGCTTGGCGCAGAAATCATAGGCCCCGAGGCTGATCGACTGCATGGCGTGCGCGCGATCTTCGTTGCCGGTGAGCACGATCACCTTGGTCGAAGGCGCTTCCGTGCGGATCGCTTCCAGCAGCGCCAAACCTTCGCCGGCGCCTTGCGTATCCGGCGGCAAGCCAAGATCGATCACGGCAACGGTCGGCTGGTGTTCGCGCAAGAGCTTCATCGCGCTTTCGCGATCGCCCGCAGTCACCACGTCAAATTCGGAAAAGCTCCAGGCCAATTGGCGGCGCAGCCCGGCGTCATCCTCGACAAACATCAACGTTCCGCCGGAGTCCGTCACTGCACCCTCGCGGCGGCGCCTTCGACCGCCTTGGCCGGCGCCATAGGAAGAAGCACGCGCATCGTCGTTCCTTGACCCGGTACGCTATGGACGTTCATCCGGCCCTGCAGTTCGCGCACAAGCTCGCGGCATTGATAGGCGCCGATGCCGTAGCCGGAGTCCTTGGTGGAGCGGAACGGCTGGAAGAGCTCGTCGCGGATGAAAGCGGGCTCCATGCCGTCGCCGTCGTCGTTCACCTCAAGCATCGCCATGCCCTCGCTCCTGCCGAGCCTGACGACCACATTCCCGCCTTCTCCCGCGGCCTCCATGGCGTTCTGCACCAAATGACCCAGCACCGCCATTACGCGATACTCGTCGCCCGTGACTTCGAGCGGACGCACCTCGCATTCGACGGTGAGATTGGCGCCGCCGACCTTTCTGCGGCGCTCGGCCACGCGCTCGACCAATGACACCAGTTCGACCGATGTCGGCGCCAGGCTGCGTTTGCGTTCTTCGTTGATCTGTTGCAGCAGGCGATTCATGGAGTCGACAGTATCGCCGACGCTTGCGATCAAGTCGCTCTGGAACTTGGGGTTGCTGCCGTGGCGGCTGGCGTTGGCCAGCATCAATGTCAATTGGCTGATCAGCGTCTTGATATCGTGGACGACGAAGGCGAAGCGCCGATTGAAGATTTCCAATTCCCGCGCCGCGCTGAGCGCCTGCACGGCGGCGTTCTCGGCCAGATAGTTCGCGGCCTGCCGCCCGCTCATCTTGAGCAGATCGAAATCCTCCCAGTTCAGCGTCCGCGGCGCGCGGGGTTGTTGCAGCAGTACCACGCCGAGCAGGTGCGCCCGGTGCACGAGAGGCACGAGAATCCAGGCTTCCTTGGCCTTCGCGATCCAATCCGGCGCGGCAAAATCGGGATAGGAATCCGCCCGTTCGCGGTAATCGTTCAAGTTCACCACCCAGCCATGTTGCGCCAGAAATCTCTTCGGCCCCTCGCCAAGCGCGGCGTCGCGCTTCAGGCTGCTGTAGTTCCAGGATTCCGTCAGCTCGTAGTCCTGATTGATCTCCTCCCATTGCCACAGCGCGCCGCCGGGGCTGTCGACGATATTGGCGATCGATTTGATCACCCGGAGGCGCAGGTTTGTGCCGCTTTGATCGACCGCGATCGTGTTGATGAAGCGGAGCCACTCTTCGCGATAATCGTACTTGTAAACGAATAAGTTTTTGTAAAGCCAAACCTTGAGCCACGACCGGAGGCTGCCCGAGGCCAGAACGACGGCCAGCAACAGGAATGCGCCGAACAGGAAGAGGCCTGTCAGCATGACGCCGAAGTTGCCGCCGAACTGGCGGACATAGAGTCCGACCACGCCCATGGCGAGTAGATAGATTCCGCCGCCGAATATGGCGGCGCCGTGGAAGACAAGCCGATGCGACATGCCGATGCGCCGGTCCGGGAGCAGGCTCCGGCGCGTTCCGATGACGATCAAGGGCACGACCAAGAGGGCCACCGCGCCGCGAATTTCCAGCAAAGCCGGGTCGGCCGCCCGGAACAGAAGCGCGTTCGCAAAGGTGAAGAAATCGTAAGCGAATATCCCGCCGAGGCCGATGCCCAGATACTTGATCGACCAGAAGCCTTCTTCCGTCGAATTTCGGATTAGATTTTCGAGCAATGCCAGTCCGCCGAGCGCGATCATGATCCGGATCACGAAGGCGATCTCCAGACCCGTCGCGCTCGCGCCGAGCTCAGACGTCTCTAGATAGATCTCCGCCAAGGCCACCGCGACACCCGCGAGCACTGTCGTCAGGATCACGGTGCGGCCAGCGCGCCGGACTCCCGTGGCGGAAGGCAAATCGGCGGCGCCGCCGCCGAGCGCCATGATCTCCATCAACAGCAGGATCCATGTCGCATCGCGGAGGATTTCCAAGGGCCGAAACGAGGTTCCGAGCACGATGGAAATTATTGGAAATCCGCCGCTGATTCGCGCGAGGGCGCCATCGGCGGCCCACAGCGCGGTAATGCCCGCAGCGGCGATCAGAATGTAGTCGGCCCGTCCCCGGCCGCCGCGCACCAGGAAGGCAATCGCCAAAGCCGCGTAGGCAAGCGCACAAAGTTCGAATGCCAGGGCGCCGATCGGCATGGGCGGTGTTACGTCCCCTGCTTGGTCCGGCGAACCGAAGACGGCACGCGGGATCGCGCGACAGGCACGGCGATGCGGAGGTCACGGTCGGGTGCGATATCGATTTGAGCCACTGCCCGGGACTTCGGATTCGGACTGAGCGCCACTAGCGCGCGCCCTTGTTCCACAGCACGACTTGCACGGTCGCGAACAAAACCAGCAAATCGAACAGGATGCTGTAGTTCTTGATGTAGTAGAGGTCGTAGGAAAGCTTGGCCTTGGCGTCTTCGATCGACGCACCGTAAGGATAACTGATTTGCGCCCAGCCGGTGATCCCCGGGCGAACGCGCAGGCGCTCCGTGTAGTACGGGATTTCCCGACTGAGGCTTTCGACGAAGAACGGGCGCTCCGGCCGCGGACCGATGAAGCTCATGTCGCCCTTGAGCACGTTCAGCACCTGCGGGAGTTCGTCGATCCGCGTCAAGCGCAACAACGCGCCGACGCGCGTGACGCGCGGATCGCGCGCGCTCGCCCATTGCGGCGCGCCGGCCTTCTCGGCGTCGGCGCGCATGCTCCGGAGCTTGAACAGATTGAACGGCCGCCCGTTCCTCCCGACCCGCTCCTGCATGTAGAAAACCGGCCCGGCGCTGTCGAGCCGAATGACCGCGGCCGCGATCGCCAGAACCGGCAGCGTGAAGATCAAAAAGGCGGAGCTGACGACCACGTCGAATGTCCGCTTCAGGAAGGCATTGACCGCCATCGAGAGGCGGAACCCGTCGGAATAGATCAGCCAGCTCGGATCCAGCGAATCGAGCATGACCTGCCGGGTTTCGCGCTCCCAGAAGGAGAGCAGGTTGGTGACGTCGATGCCGCGAAGCCGGCATTCCAGCAGTGGCGCCGTCGACATGCCGCGCCGTTCGGTTAGGGCCACGACGATCTCGGTCACGCTGAGCCGGGCGGCCGTGGCGGCCAGCGAATCACCGGCGTCGATGACCAATTCTCTCGGCACTTCGACCGTCTCGGCCGGCGTGGCGACGTAACCGACAATCTCGGCGGAGAAATCTAGATGCCGGCGCGCCAGCCGCTCGATTCGCCCGGCCATGGGCCCGGTGCCGATGACCAGGATGCGGCGATCGGCGCCGAGACGGCTTGCCATCGAGACATAGGCGACGCGCGTGGAGAAGACCGCCGGAAACACGAGGACGAGCGCCGCGAAGTAGACCGTATTGCTGACCCCGAACAACCGCAGGAAATAGGTCGAGTCGACCTGATAGACGAACAGAAAGACCAGGAGGCAAATGCCAAGGCAAACCGTCAGGCGACTCATCAAGTGGCGATAATTGTCCAGATGGGTCTTGTCGTAGGCGCCCGTCGAGTACATGACCAGCGAGATGAACATTGCCGGCAGCACTGCCAAGGCGAAACTCGGCAGGGCCGCGCCATGCAATGCCCCGGGCTGTCCGCCGCGGGCGAAAACCGAGAAGCCGAACAGCACCACGGCGATGACCGCGGTGTCCAAGACGAGCAGCGAAACCGCCGGCGCGGAGACGTAATGCCGGAAGATTCGCAGCATTTAGACCTCCCCTACGACATTGCACAGCGATCGAGCCGCGGGCATTTGCGGAACGCCGATCGCTAGGCCGCGACGATCAGAGACGGCGCGCCATCTCGGGCCCGCGCGCCAACCCAAAATTCGATCGAAAACTTTGTTCGCCGTTCCAGACCGCCAAAGCGACTTTCGGCCGGATGTCTGGCTCGTGTTCCGGCTCGATCCAACGCCGCACCCCAAGCAACCGGGAATTGGAAGACAAGCTGTCGCAAACCGGCCCCAACCAAGACCGAACGCCACGTGCCCAGGCTCGGCCGTAGACCGGCTCTGTTTCGACCACAAGGAGAGAATAGTAAAAATTGTTGTTCTCTCCTTACGAGATCATCCAAATACGAATCCGAGCAGCCGTCAAGCGCACTAAGTCTATGAAAATTAATCATATTCGGATTCGTCAAGGCATTACCTGCCAGCCCCCGGTGGGCCTAGCTACGAAGCCAAATAAATCCCAAAGAAAGATGAATTATATATTTATCATTAGTTGCGGCCATAAGTATTCCCTAGCGAGCGGAGAACGTGCAGCGAGGCAGCGCTGAGGCGCCCCTTTCGTGTTTCCGTCGCGGCAACGCTTGTTGATTTTATCGGGGAAAATCAAACAATTAGGTCGGAGCCCCGAGGCAATGGCCCGGGACTCGATCTACTATGGATAGTATTACATTAAAACAAACTATACTACGATTTTTTATGTCCAACTCTTGACACATCCTGCCTATTAACCACTCATTAATGTCTTCTGAGTGATAACTACAGTGTCGATTCGCCAGAGAAGCCCGGTGCCATTATGGCAAGCATCCAGCCCGCCGATCTGAGAGACGCGTCGTTTGCCCGCATCGGCTCGTTCCGGGGCGCTTCCGGACATTGGTCGGCCAGGCGCGCGATACTGACCTGGGCGGTGGTTTCGGCGGCAATTTGGGCGGCCATCATCCTGGCCGTGTCGCAAATCTGACCATAGCGATGGCCGGCCCGGCCGGTTATCGACGGCAACGTTCCAACACTGCGTTCCTTGGTCCGGCCCCAATCCAATTTCCGGGACACTCGAACCGCGCCAAACCGCCTAAATCGGCCACGGCGCCCAAGCTGCAATGCTCCTTACACAATTTCGGCGTGAAACTGCGCGAAACGCTTGCTCGCGCGGGCGCGGCGATTTAATCGAAAGCGGCGCAGCGTAACGCCCGAGTCGGAGGTTGCAGCCGGAATGGACCGCAGAATAGCCATCGTTGGCGCCGGCTATATTTCCGAGGCCCATATTGAGGCGTTGCGCCATTGCCGCTTGCGCTCCGTGGTCGCGGTGGTCGACGCGGACCTCGACCGGGCCAAGGCACAGGCGACGCGTTGGGGGGCCGCGCAGGTCTTCGGCAACGTGCAGTCGCTGATCGAGGCTGGAGCCTGCGACGTGGCGCACGTCCTGGTGCCGCCGAACCTGCATCGGAGCGTCGCCGAGCCGCTCCTGCGCGCCGGCATCCATGTGTTTTTGGAAAAGCCGATGGCGGCGTCGGCGGCCGAGTGCGCGCAATTGCTGGAAGCGGCGGCGGCGGGAAAGGCCGAGCTCGGCATCAATCAGAATTTTCTGTTCCTGCCGAGCTATGTCCGCTTGAAGGACAACGTGTCGCGCAACGCACTCGGCCGGCTTAGGCACGTGCTATGCCACTTCAACATGCCCGTGCGCCAGATCAGCGCGCGCCAATTCGGCCATTGGATGTTCCGCTTGCCGCAGAACATTCTGCTCGAGCAGGCGGTTCATCCTCTCTGCATGATCGTCGATCTCATCGGCACGGTGCGCGAGGTCGCCACGTCGGTTGCGCCGGCGCTCGCCATCGCGCCCGGCGTCGACTTTTACCCGACGTGGCAGGTTTCGCTCCGCGGCGAACGGGCGGACGCGCAGGTGCTGCTGTCGTTCGGCGAAAACCTGGCGGAATGGCGCCTCGCGGCCATTTGCGACGACGGCAGCATGCATCTTGATGTTGCCGGCGACCGAATGAGCGTGCGGACCAAGACCAAGTGGCCGCCGTTTGCCGACGAATTCCTCAACGACTCGCGCGCCGCGGCCGAGGGTTTGGCCGCGGCGACGTCCAAGCTGGTTTCCTACGTCCTTTCCACTCTGAAGCTGCGCTCGCGCTCCGACCAATTCTTTCGCACCATGAGCGGCAGCGTCGGCGCCTTCCATGCGGGCCTGGCGCAAGGCCGTCCGCCCGTCGACGGCCGGTTCGGCGCGGAGCTGGTGGAACTTTGCGAGCGCATCGCCGGAACCAGACTTGTCGACCCGGCCCGCATTCAGACGAGCCCCGCGGCCAACGCTTCGCCCGGTACGGCGGCCGCGCCTGTGGACATTGCCGTGCTCGGCGGTACCGGTTTCATCGGCAGCCACGTCGTGGCGCAATTGCTCGCGCAAGGCCGCACGGTGAGGGTGATGGCGCGCAACACGCGGATGCTACCGGCGCCATTCCACGATCCCCGCGTGCAAGTCGTCTCGGGCAACATAACCGAAAAGGCAGACGTCGAAAGAGCGATTGCCGGGGCATCCTGTGTCATCAACCTTGCGCACGGCGGCGGCGGGGCAAGTTGGGCGGAGATCCAGCAGACAATGGTCGGCAGCGCCCGAAACGTCGCTGAGGCGTGCCTCAGGCAAAAGACGCCACGCCTCATCTACGTGAGTTCCATCGCGGCGCTCTACCTTGGCAATCCTTCCGAAACGATCACCGGCGCCACCCCGCCGGACGCGATGCCCGAACGGCGGGCCGACTATGCGCGCGGCAAAGTCGAGAGCGAGCGCCTGTTGATGGACATGGCGCGAACGCGGAACCTGCCGCTTTGCATCCTGCGGCCGGGTGTCGTCACCGGCGCGGGCGGCATTCCTTTCCATTCGGGCGTGGGCTTTTACAATATCGACCGGCATTGTCTTGGCTGGAACGATGGACGTAATCCGCTACCGTTCGTTTTGGTCGAGGACGTGGCTCGTGCCGTCGTCAACGCCACCGCCGCCGAAGGGATCGTCGGCAAGGCGTTCAATCTTGTCGGCGACGTGCGCCTCTCGGCGCGTGAATACATTGCGGAACTTGCCGCGGTCACGCACCGTCCCCTGGTCTATCACCCGCAATCGGTCTACAAATTGCAGGCCATCGAGGTCGGAAAGTGGCTGATCAAGCGTGCGATCGGTCGGTCCGCGCCCTTTCCCGGCATGCATGACTTGTTGTCGCGCGGCATGACGGCGCGCTTCGATTGCATGGATGCCAAGACCGCGCTGGCATGGAACCCGACTGGCGACCATGCCGACTTCGTACGGCGAGGCATTGCGATCTATGGAGAATCTTGATGTAACACGCATCCGCGAAGCGCAGGAGTTGCGCGTGCCGGCGCGCGTCCCGCACTTGCTGCATATATTCTCCACCTTCGCCATGGGCGGCCCCCAGGTCAGGTTCGCCTGGCTCGCCAATCGTTTCGGTCGCAAGTTCCGTCACAGCATCATCGCGCTGGATGGCAATGACGCCTGCCGGGGGCGGCTCGACGGCGATCTCGACCTGGAGATCCTGCCGACAAGGGTCAGCAAGGAGCGGCCGCTGACCAACTGGATCGAAATCGCGCGCCAGATCGCCAATGTCGCACCGGACCAGCTCATCACCTACAACTGGGGGGCGATCGAATGGGCGCTGGTCAATCGAGTCATCGATCACCGCGCCCACATACACTGCGAAGACGGATTCGGGCCGGATGAAATCGACGCTCAAAAGTGGCGGCGGGTCTTCATCCGGCGCCTGGCGCTGTCGGGGCGCTCGCTTGTCGTGGTTCCCTCGCGCACCCTGGAATCGATCGCTCGTGACGTTTGGCGCTTGCGGCCTGGGCAAATCCTGTATGTCCCGAACGGCATCGATTGCACGGCTTTCGATCAGGCTGCGCCGCGCCGCGCCCTGCCGGGGCTGGAACGTCACGACGGTCTCGTGGTCGGAACCGTCGCCACCCTGCGCGCGGAAAAGAACATCGTCCGGCTCATGCGTGCGTTCCAGGCTGCGCGGTCGGGCGATGCGCGCCTGGTCATTGCCGGCGAAGGTCCGGAACGGGCCCGCCTCGAAGCGGCCGCTGCGGCGGCCGGACTGAAGGACAGCGTGATCTTTCTCGGTCATGTGCCCAATCCGGCCGAGGTCCTCGAGCATTTCGACATCTTTGCCCTGTCATCCGACACAGAACAGATGCCCTTGAGCGTGCTCGAAGCCATGGCCGCGGGCTTGCCCGTCGCCGCCGTGAACGTGGGCGACCTGGCGCACATGCTCTCGCCGGAGAACGCGGCGCTCTTGGCGCCGAGAGGCGATGAAGCCGGCTTGGCCGATCTGCTTCGCCGATTGCTGGACGAAGAACCGCTGCGGACCCGCCTTGGCCGCAGCAACCGCATGAATGCCGAGCAGCGCTTCGCCGAGTCCGCGATGCTGGCGAGCTACGAGCGGATTTTTTCCGGCGCCGCAGCGCTTAACGCGGCGTAAAGCCCGCGGCGCACCAAAACGTCCTCACATCTTTAGATTGCTTTTACAAGTTGCTAATACTTGTAATAGTTCTTACCCTTACAGTGAATACTGTGTGCCGTGGGGACTTTGTCTATGTGGGGGCGGGCGTCTGTTCTGGCGCTGACGTGTCTTGCCGTCGCGGCCTCCGCCGCGTGCGCGTTCGAGCAAGCGGGCGTTTCTGCCGCCGTTCGCGGCGACGTGGAGCGCGCCAATGTCGCGCAGCCGGTCGGCATCAAGGTGAAAAGCGGCGAGCCGATCTATCTCGCCGATCGGATCACTTCGCGCACCGACTCCGGCATGCAGATCATGCTGCTGGACCAGACGACCTTTACCATCGGACCCGACAGCTTCGTCACCATTGACGAGTTCGTCTACGACCCGAAGACGAACGCCGGCAAAGTCGCAGCCACGCTCGGCAAGGGCGTGTTCCGTTTCGTCACGGGCAAGATCGCGCAGCGCGATCCGGAAAACATGACCGTCAAGCTGCCGATGGCGACGATCGGCATTCGCGGCACCATGGTCGTCGGCCGCACCGACCAGGACCGCGCGTTGGTCGGCCTGGTCGGCCCGGGCATCGACAACAATACCGGCGAACGCGCCGCGGGCATCGACGTCATCACGCCGCAAGGCACCGTGTCCATCCGCCGGCCGGGCTGGGGCGCACGAATCGAGCGCGGCAAACCGCCCGTGGTCGTCGAGCTGGACAAGCCGGACGTTCTCGCGATCTTCACGCAAGTGGCGCCACGCCTGTCGATGGTTCCGCCGGGCAGCGTCGGGCCCGGTCCCTCACCCGCCACTACCGCAGGCAACTCGATGCAGACAGGCCAAGCGGCCGGCGGGCAAAGCACGGGCGGCCAGGGCGCAGGCGGCCAGAGCGGTGGCGGGCAGAGCGGTGGCAGTCCGGCGGGCGGGCAGGGCGGCGGCACCCAAGGAGGCACCGGGACCGCAGGAAATACGGGCACCGGTCAAGGCGGCACCAGTCCGGTCGGCACAACCGGCTCCGCCGGCGGCGCCAACCAAGCGAGCGGTCAAGGCAGCGCATCGGGCCTCGGCAATCTTGCCTCGGTCGGATCGGTGTTGCCGATCGCACAGACGTTCAATCAAGCGACCACGTTCCCGGCGCAGCAAGGCCTCGGTTCGTCGCCGACCACATTCGGCCAGCTTCTGGCCATCCAGATCGGCACGTTTACCTTCAGTCAGACCGGCATTCCCATCGGTGGCGCGGCAAGCGGCACCTACGACTTCGCCATGAGCATCAACTTCGGGTCTCAGCTCATTACCGCCAATTTCGTGAATATCAATGTTGTCGGCTTCGCAGTCGCCGGCGGGACGGTCGTCATCAACGCCCCCTTCGACACCGGGCCGCCCACCTCGCCGGTCACCATTTCCGGCGGCAACCCATGCGGCAATGCCGCCTGCAGTGCGACGGTCAGTCTGATCAACGCCGGGTCCAGTATCGCCAAGCAGGCTTCGCATCAGCTCACCCTTACCTTCTCGACTTCCGTGGCGTCCGGCTCCGGCATCGCGACCCGTCCCTAGGCGCACGACATCCACCTCATGACCGAATTCGGCGGCACGCGCGCATCGAAATCCAGGCTTTCGGCTGGCGTCGTCCGGATCGCTTTGATTTTGCTTGCGATGCTTATCGGCTTGGGCGCGGCCGCGGCTCAGACGACGCCACTCCGTCCGGAGGAACAGCCGCGCCGCGACATCGAAGGCGCGGCCGCCGGCACGCGCGCAGCGCAGGAATCCCAAGACATCCTGGAATCGAGCGGGCCGCCGATCACCTACGAAGAGGTCATGGCCCATCCTGACGACATCGAGCTGAACTATCGCTACGCCTTGCAGCAGGCCCGCGCCGGCGATTTGCGGGCCGCCGCGACGACGCTCGAACGCATCCTGCTGGTCGATTCCCGGCTGCCCCAGGTGCGCCTGCTCTATGCCATCGTCCTGTTCCGGCTCGACAGCCTCGACGAGGCGGCGCGCGAGTTCAATGCGGTGCAGCAGCTTCCGGTATCCGACGAAGTCCACCGGGCGGTGGATCGCTACCTTTCCCAGATCGCGCTCCGGCAAAAAACCACGCGCACCGCCGTCAGCCTCAGCCTCGGCGGCGCCTACGATTCCAATAAGGATCTGGTGCCGCGGAGCGAGACGCGCCTGTTCGCCGACACGCCGTTCGTCGTGCCGGGCGGGCGGCGCGATTTCAGCCGGCTTGCCATCGGCACGTTCGACATCCGCCGCGATCTGCATGATCAGGAGCGCGACGAAGCAATCGCGCGCG
The DNA here is from genome assembly GCA_035632095.1 of Candidatus Cybelea sp. Classification (GTDB taxonomy): domain Bacteria; phylum Pseudomonadota; class Alphaproteobacteria; order Ferrovibrionales; family Ferrovibrionaceae; genus DASQHM01. The sequence continues at coordinate 25,149 of DASQHM010000185.1, forward strand.
GCACGCTCTACTACGACCACCAGAACCGGGTCTCCGACCTGAGCCTGCAGGCCCTGGCCGTGGAGTTCGGCGGCGTCATCCGGCGCGACATCGCGACCTTCACGCCGACGCTTACCTACACCAACATCAATCTGGCCGGCAGCGCCTACCTTTCTTCGCCGGGTTTGCGCCTGCGCACCGAACGCACGTTGGACAATCGAACCGACGCGTTCGTGGTGATCGAGACTGCCAAGGACGTCTACTCGCCCAATTTCGTCTCGCCCATTGTCGTTGGCCAGAGCGGCTGGCGCTCCACCATCCAGGCCGGCGCGAATTACGCCATCGATCCGACCATGCGCGTCGGCTTGGCGTATCGGCATACGCGGGACAACGCGGAGGAGAATTTCTTCGCATACGACACCGACGAGATCGGCATATCGCACACCTGGCTGCTCGGCCGGGGACAATTTCTGCTGAGTACGGCAACCTACGGCATCGATCGGTACGATGCGCCGAACCCCGCGGTCTCCGCCGGTGACCGACGCGACAACACGCTGCGCATAAGAAGCACCTACGGCGTCCCGCTCGACACGCTGTCGCTCGCCGTAAAGGCGGGCACCTTGCCGGAGGCGATCGGCGATATCGTCTTAAGCGCGGGCGTCGAAGCGGACTGGGCGCAATCGACCATCGCCAACTTCGCCTATACCAACTATCGCGTCGAGGTTTTCGTGACCAAGCGCTGGGAGTTCTAGGCGCCTTACGCGGCTTCGAACGCGCCGAAATTCCAATTCCGCCCGGGCGCCGCTTGCAGCAGCGCGCGCGTATACGCGTGTTGCGGCGCCGCGAAGACCCGCCCGATCTCGCCGGTCTCGACCACGCGGCCGCGTTCCATCACGACGATGTTGTCGCAGACCTGCGCCGCTACGCGCAGGTCGTGCGTGATGAACAGCATGGTAAGCTTCAGTCGCGTTCGGATATCGTCGAACAGCGCCAGCACTTGGGCCTGCACCGAAACGTCGAGCGCCGATACCGCCTCGTCGGCGATGAGCAACTCCGGCTCCATGGCGAGCGCGCGGGCGATGCAGATTCGCTGGCGCTGGCCGCCGGAGAACTGGTGCGGATAGCGATCGAAGGCCGAGCGCTCCAATCGCACCAACTCGAGCAGCGCACCCGCCCTGGCGACCGCCTCCACGCGGGGAAGTCCGAAGTTCATCGGGCCCTCGATGATCGATTCGCCGACCCTTCGGCGCGGATTGAGCGAGCGATAGGGATCCTGAAAGACGATCTGCACACGGTGACGATGGCGCCGGAGCGCCCGGTGCGACAGGTTAGCGAGATCGACCCCACCGAGCCACACGCTGCCCGACGTCGGATCGATCAAGCGGGCAATGCAGCGCGCCACCGTCGATTTGCCGGAACCGGACTCGCCGACGATCCCGAGGGATTCGCCCCGGCGGATTTCCAGGTCCACGGAATCGGCGGCTCTCACGTGGCGGGTCTTCCGGAACAGCGTCACGCCGCCGTAGTCCTTGGTCAGCGCTTGCGTGCGCAGCAATGGCGCGGCGGCCGGATCGCGCGGGCGCTCCCGAGGCTTCATGCTCGGCACCGAACTGATCAGCGTGCGCGTATAGGCGTCACGCGGCCGTCGCAGGACGTCTTCCATGGCGCCCATCTCGACTAGACGGCCGAGGCGGAGCACCGCCACCCGGTCGGCGATCTCGCTCACGACGCCGAAATCGTGCGTGATGAACAGGACGCCCATGCCGCGCTGCCTTTGGATGTCGCGCACCAATTCGAGAATTTGCGCCTGCGTCGTCACATCGAGCGCCGTCGTCGGCTCGTCGGCGATTAACAGGTCCGGCTTAAGCACCAGCGCCATGGCGATCATGATGCGTTGCCTTTGGCCGCCCGAAAGCTGGTGCGGAAATGCGTCATACATTCGCACCGGGTCGCTCATGCGGACGTCGGCCAGAATGTCGAGGACCGACTTGCGCCGCGCGGCCGGGTCGAGCGAGGTGTGGGTCCGCAGCACTTCGTCGATCTGGTCGCCGCAGGTCATCACCGGATTGAGCGCCGTCATCGGTTCCTGGAAGATCATCGACATGCGCGTGCAACGCAGCTCCTGCAAGCGCGATTCGCTCAATTCCAGGATGTTCTCGCCGTCGAGCCGGACCGAGCCGGCGACGGCGCGGAGTGTGCGCGGCAGCAAACCCATGACGGTCTGCGCGATGACCGATTTTCCCGAGCCTGATTCGCCGACCAGGCACACGATCTCGCCAAGCTCGATCGCGAGGCTCACGTCATGGGCCGCATAGCGCCGGTCGCCGCCGTGCGGCAGGGCGACGCTCAAGTTGTCGATCTGCAGGACGGGCGGCATCTCTACATCGATTTGCCGACGCGCGGATCGAGCGTGTCGCGAAGCCCGTCGCCCAGCATGTTGACCGCAAGCACGGTCACCGCGAGCAACGCGCCGGGAAAGAGAATTGTGTGCGGATAGACCCGAAAGAGTTGGCGGCCTTCGGCCATGATGTTGCCCCAGGTCGCCGTGTCGGTCGGGATGCCGATGCCGAGGAAGCTCAAGATTGCCTCGAGCAGGATGGCGGACGCGCACACAAAGGTGCTCTGCACGATCATCGGCGCAATCGTATTGGGCATGACGTGGCGGATCAGGATCAACGGGAGGGGCGTGCCGACCGAAATGGCCGCTTCCACATACGGCTCTTCGCGGATCGTGAGAACCACCGCGCGGACCAGGCGGACGGTGCGTGGTATTTCCGG
>DASQHM010000186.1:0-7148 GCA_035632095.1 Candidatus Cybelea sp.
CACCCCGACCATGACCCGGCGGCCCGGGTTCCGTAGAATGCCGAGCCCGGTGTCGGCGACGATGCGCATCATTTCCGCATCGTCGCCGTAGTCGTATTCGCGATAGCCGAGGAAGGTGAAATTGTCCGCGCCCATCCATTCGAGCAAGGCGATCGCTTCGCTCGCCTCGTCCGATTCGACCGGCGGCGGGTTGCGCTGCAGATCGCCGATGGTGTCCCGCAGCCGCGCGAGCATGGCGCGCCAATCCGCGACCGAATCCCGCACGTCCGCCAACGCGGCTTGCAGCTTGGCCTCGATCTCGCCGAGCGCATCGGCATTGGTCAATTCGCCGATCTCCACATGCATGAGCGATTCGGGCTTCGCGGCGCCCGCTTGCTCGCCGCCGGCCTCCCGGCGGCGGCCGTCCGCGTCTCTGGATATGTTCACGATGGGATGGATCAGCAGATGTACGCCGTGGCCGAGGCCGGCCAGCGTCATGGCGACGGTGTCCACCAGGAACGGCATATCGTCGTTGACGAGCTGGATCACCGTATGGGCCGAGGACCAGCCGTCCTGTTCGGTGCGCGGGTTGAAGGCGCGGATGCCGGGCGCGCCCTTCGGCCGCATTTCGGCGAATTTCCACAGGCTGACCACGGCGCCATAGAGGCCTTCGACGCTTTGGGACAGCACGTCCTCGGGCGCGACACGCGCGAAAAAGCGGCGCACAAAATCCGCGAGCGCCGGCGATGCCTTGCGTCCCAGGCGCTCGTGCATATGCGCGAGCACCTGCTCGACTCGTTCGGCCAGCCGTTCGTTGGCCTTGGACTGCATGGCGCTTCTCCCTCGACGCTCGGCGAGCTTACGTCAGACTCGATGAACGGACAAAGACAGTGCACGGCATTCGAGGTGCGCTAAACTGCACGATCCCTGCCTCGAATGGATTTGCGCCATGGCTCGTCGGTTCCCGCGCATCGTGTCTTCGGCCGCCGCGTTGGCACTGGTGCTGCTGCTCGCCGCCTGCGGCCCGCCGGCGAAGGTCGACATCCTGAAGAAATCGGCCAATGCCAAGACCAAGGAGGATCTGGAACAGGCGCTCGGCAAGCCGTCGGACGTCGAAAAGCTCGGGCCGCTGGAGAAATGGACATATCGCGCCTCCGACGGCTCCGTGGTGTTTCTCATAACCGGCGACACGGTCGCAATCCAGGCGACCGGCGGCTCGAAATAGCGCCGATCGCCGAACGCTACAACGGCAGCGTCACGGTCACTTTGGTGCCGCGGCCGAGGGCGCTGTCGATGATCAGCGTGCCGCCGTGCAGCTCGATCAGCGCCTTGCTGATGGCGAGGCCGAGGCCTGAGCCCTCCTGACGCCGGGTCATCACGTTGTCCACTTGCTCGAAAGGCTTGGCCAAGCGGGTCAGATCGTTCTCGGCGATGCCGATGCCGGTATCTTCGACCGAAATCAAAAGCCGTTCGGGGGCAAGGTTGCCGTCGACGGTGACGCTGCCCCCCTTCGGGGTGAACTTGATGGCGTTCGAAAGCAAATTCAGCAGGACCTGGCGTACCGCCCGCCGGTCGATGCGCATCTTCGGCAGATCGGACGATGCGTTGTTGATGAGCCAGACGCCGGCCTGCGCCGCATTGACCGACACCAGGCGGACCACCTCGCCGATCAGCTCGCCCGGCGATACGTCTTCGGGCGCGAGCTGATAGCGTCCCGCCTCGATCCGGGACATGTCTAGAATGTCGTTGATCAGCTCCAGCAAATGGCGGCCGCTGCGTTGGATGTCTTCCGCGTACTCGATGTACTTGGGCGTGCCGAGCCGGCCGAGCAGCTCGCTGGCGATGATCTCGGAGAAGCCGATCACCGCATTGAGCGGCGTGCGGAGCTCGTGACTCATGTTGGCGAGAAAATTCGACTTGGCGCGATTGCTCGCTTCGGCCTGTTCCTTGGCGGCGATCAGCTCGGTTTCGATGCGCCGTTGCTCGGTGACGTTGCGGGCGCTGCCGAGCAGGCGGACGATGTTGCCTTTGGCGTCGCGCATGGGCACCAGCGTCGTGTCCCAGATCTCCGGTCCGCGGGAGATGTCGATTTCGTCGAGGAACCGTTGGGGCGCCCCGGCCGCCAGACAATCGCGGTAGTGCCCGACAAACTGTTGCGCCAGTTCCGGCGTGAGGCATTGCTCCGGCGTCTTTCCCAGAAAATGCGCATCCGAAATGTTCGCCGCCGCGCGATGGGCGGGATTGCGAGCCTCGTAGACGAAGCGGCCGCCGGGCTCGACCCGCACTACGAACAGCGCCTCGGGCGAGTGCTGGAAATAGCTGGCGAAGCGCTCTTCGCTGTCGCGCAGCGCCTGCTCGCGCGCCTTCGCCTCGGTGATGTCGGTGCCGAGGGTGACGTAGCCGCCTTCGGAGGTGCGGCGTTCGAGGATGCGGAGCCAGCGGTCGCCGCCGACGGAACGCTCGATGGGCGGACCCGGATTGCGATGCGTCTCCAGACGCTCCGCCAGCCACGATGCCTTGTCCGCGCCGGCCTCTTGCACCAAACCGCTGTCCCACGCCATGCCGGCGAGTTCGGTGAAACTCAAGCCCGAGCGGATCTTGTCGGCCATGCGCGAGTAGGTAGCCAGATAGGCGTCGTTGAAGGCAACCAGGCGATCGCTTTCGTCGTAATAGACCAGCGCGTCCGGCAGGCTTTGGATCGCGTCGATCAAACGGCGGTGGGCCCGCTCGGCATCGCTCCGGCTTTTCTCCAGATCCATCTCGCGCCGCTTGAGCTCGGTTACGTCCGTGCGAATGAGCACCACGCCGCCGTTGGCGATCGGCATTTCCCGGGTCTGCAGCCAGCGCCCATCGCGGTTCTGCCGTTCGATGGATTGCGACCAGTCGCGGTGCGCGCGCATGCGATGCTCGATCCATTCGTTTTCACGGCCAGGCGCGATATTCAATCCGCCCAGACGAACCGAGTGCTCGAGCAACTCGCGAAACGTCACGCCGGGAACCAACACATCCGCCAGCCCCGGCGTCATCGTGCGCAGACGCCTGTTGCACATGACCAGGCGATCGTCCGCATCGAAAATGGCGAAGCCGTCGTCGATGCTCTCGAGGGCTTGACGCAGGAGCAATTCGGTTGCGTCCGTGGCCTCGACCGGTGTCGTCGCCGGGTCTGCGCTACCGCCCGGCAGCGTTACGGCCCTAGTCAGATTCACAGTGGGTCACCCCCCAATCGGCCTTGAACGAGGCCGGGATGGACCAATTCTACAAATGGCTTGCCCGATATGCCCCAGGCATCCCCGTTCGTGGTTCCGCTCTTCCGGACCAGTGTCGCGGGCGGCGAGGTAAAATATCGTTAACCGATCGCGGAACCGATCGAGCTCCAGATCCGGTCCCCAGAATTTCGCGCCAGGGTGGTGCCCGCCGATCGGACCCCAGGAGAGTGGCTGGTCAAGCGCATTCACCTTGTCTAAACTCTTGCAAAAGTGACGCGTTTCCAGGGCTTGAAGCCCATAAACACAGGGGAGGAACTGCTGATGCGACGTTGGTTAATTGCGGCTGCCGTGGCAGCGCTGGTGCCCATAGGGGCCCAGGCGCAGACCGCGGACGAACTGGCCAAGGGTGCCAGCGATACCCATAACGTCGTCAACTACGGCATGGGCTATTCGCAGCTCCGCTACAGCACCTTGACCCAGATCAACAAGCAGACGGTCAAGCGGCTGGTGCCGGCCTGGACCTATAGCCTGGACGACAATCGAAGCGAAGAGTCTCAGCCGATCGTCTACAAGGGCGTCATCTACATCACCACCAACGCCGCGACCATGGCGGTGGACGCCAAGACCGGCCGGCAAATCTGGAAGGCCAAGGTCGAGTATCCGCCGGAGACGGCGCGCGTGGTGTGCTGCGGCATCATCAACCGCGGCGTGGCGATCTACGACGGCAAGTTGTTCCGCACCACGCTCGATGCCAACGTGATCGCGCTCGACGCCAAGACCGGCAAGCAGCTTTGGAAGCAGAACGCCGCCGACATTCACGCCGGCTATTCCGCGACCCTGGCGCCGCTCGTGGCCGACGGCGTGGTCATCACCGGCATCTCCGGCGCCGAGCTCGGCATTCGCGGCTTCATCGACGGCTGGGACCCGGCGGACGGCAAGCATCTGTGGCGCACCTACACCACGGCGCTGCCGAACGAGCCTCATGGCGACACCTGGGCCGGCGATTCGGCGACCCATGGCGGCGGCTCCACCTGGATCACCGGCTCGTTCGACCCCGAGCTGCACACCGTCTATTGGGGCATCGGCAATCCGGGTTCGTTCAACGCGGCCACGCGCAAGGGCGACAACCTCTACACCGACTCGATCCTGGCGCTCGACCCGAAGACCGGCAAGATCAAGTGGTATTACCAGCAGACGCCGAACGATCCCTTCGACTACGACTCGATCCAGGAGCTCGTGTTGACGACCCTGAAGGTCGGTGGCAAGCCGACCAAGGTGCTGATGCAGGCCAACAAGAACGGCTTCTTCTACGTGCTCGACCGCACCAACGGCAAGCTGCTCGCGGCCAATCCGTTTGTCAAAAACGTAAATTGGGCCAAGGGCATCGACATGAAGACGGGTCGGCCGATCGAGACCGACCTAGGGGCGAAGGCGCGGGCAGGCGAGAAAATCTCGGTGTGGCCGTCGGCGTTCGGCGGCAAGAACTGGTTCCCGATGTCCTACAATCCGAAGACCGGCCTTGCCTATGCCAACACTCTCGACATCGGCATGAACTACAAGTCGGTTCCCGCGGAGTATAAGGCCGGCGAGTTCTATTTCGGCATCGACTTGACCTTGGGCTTCGACTTCCCGCCGAACAATGCTCCGCGCGGCTATCTGGAGGCGATCGATCCGCTCACCGGCAAGGCGAAGTGGTCGAAGCCGAGCGCATTGCCGCGTTGGTCGGGCGTGCTCTCGACCGCCGGCGGCGTGGTCTTCACCGGCCAGCTCACCGGCGAGTTCGTGGCGTTCGACGCGGATACCGGCGCGGAACTCTGGTCGTACCAGACCGGCGCCGGCATCGAAGGCCAGCCCGTCACCTGGGAGCAGGATGGAACGCAGTACGTGGCCGTCACCAGCGGCTACGGCGGCGCTTACGTGATCTTCACCGGCGACGAGCGGCTGGCGGCGACGCCGACCGGCGGCTCGCTCTGGGTCTTCAAGGTGATGAAGTAAGTCGATCGAGACGTGATGGAGGCCGCCGGTCGGCGGCCTCCGTTTTTTTCGGTCTGGTTCCTCAAGCTCCGGTGCTGTTGCGATGCTCGTGCCATGGAGGGCGACAGCGGCGATTCTGGCAGCGCTGTTCGCGGGTACTGGTGTTGCTCATGCCGCCGAGCAGACAACGCCGAACGTCACGGTCGCGAATACAGGCACCGCGGACAAAAATCTCGCCGCGAAGGGGCACGCGCTTTATCAGCGCCATTGCCAGCGTTGCCACGGACCGGACATGGTCAATCCGGGCACCGTTTCCTTTGACCTGCGGAAGTTTCCCGAGGACGAGAAGCCCCGATTCCTCAATTCCGTCACGCACGGCAAGAACAACCGCATGCCCGCCTGGGGCGACCTGTTGAAGACGGACGAAATGGAGGCCCTATGGGCCTATGTGATGACGCGAGGCAAGCCATGAAGATTCTTGCGGCAGCGCTGCTCGGCGCCGCCATTGTCGCGCAGCTCGCTCCGCAAGCGCGGGCGGAAGGCACACTCAGGGTCTGCCTCGAGGAGAACGCGCCGCCCTATTCCATGCACGAGGACAAGGAAAGCGGCGGCTTCGACTTGGCGGTGGCAGGGGCGGTGGCGAAGCGTCTGGGGCGCGAATTGGCGATCCAATGGTTCGAGACGGAGATCGACGAGGACAGCAGCTTGACTCTCGGCGCGAACGCGCTGATGTCGGACGGCCTATGTCAGCTCGTCGGCGGCTATCCCACGGTCGACGGCTCGCTCGGCAAGCCGCAAGTGCTGACCGCGCGCCTGCCCGACCACGAGGGCGGCAAGCCCGCGGACCGGCGCCGGCCGATCACGCTCGGGACGCTCGTACCGAGCAAGCCCTATCACTACGCCGCCTTGACCGTGGTGCTCGGAGGGCCGGCCGTTGCCAAGCCGATAACGAGCCTGTCCGATCTTCAAGCCGTCAAGATCGGTTCTCAGACGGGAACCCTGACCGACGCCATCCTCATGATCTACGGCGGCCGCCGGCTGGTGAATCAGGTGACCCACGTGGTGCCGGGTCCGCGCGGCCAGTTGCTCGAGCGCGAGGAGAAGGGCGACTACGACGCCACGCTGGTCACCGTGCGGAGTTTCGATGCCTATCGCGCGAAGCATCCCGACACCAAACTCAAGGCGTCCGGCTTCTACCACCGGATCGGCTTCAACATGGGGTTCGTAGGCTTGTCGAGCGAGCAGCCGTTGATCGATCAGGTCAACACGGCCATCGCCGACATGCTGGCGAAGGGCGAGCTTGCGCCGATGGCGGCAGCGGCCGGCATGACCTATCTGGCGCCGCACCAGCCCGACGTGCAACGCAGCGTCACGCTGGTCGATCTGTTCAAGCCGGATCAATGAGCTGTTATCCGTCGGCTGTCAGCGGTCAGCTCGAAAGCGCTCAACCGCGGAGAACGCGAAGGGCCGCAGAGGGTCGCAGAGTGGTTTGACAATCGCGCCGCGTACGTCTCCGCGGACCTCTGCGCTCTCCGCGGTTATGTGAACTCTTTTCTGATAGCTGATAGCGGACAGCCGCTCGTCGTTACTTCCAGCCGGGCTCGGCCCCCGTCGCGACGATCAAGACCGGAGCGCGCGCGTTCGCGTCCACGTTGAAGTGGATCCACATGCCGCTTTGCGCGTGGCCCGGCGCGCCGCAGATGAAGAAGAACTTGCCCGGATCGCCCGTGGTGAAATCCACCGTGTCGGTTTTCGGCGCCGGAATCCCCTCCTCCGGGCTCACCGTATAGGCGCGCGGAATCGCCACCTTGTCGGCGCCGAGGAGCTGCGGCAAGTCCTGCTCGGCAAAGGGTTTCGTGACGAGGAGGCTGTGCGGCAGCATGCCGTCGTTGTTTCTGAACGCGACATGCACCTTCCAGCCCACCGGCACCACGACCGTGGCGTCGCCCTTGTAGTAGCCGTCGAAATTGAGCGCGCCGTTGTTGGGAT
>DASQHM010000187.1:0-10312 GCA_035632095.1 Candidatus Cybelea sp.
CTTTGTCCCAACTAACAAATTTGAAAACGCGACCGGACGCCCGAATTCGCCTAAACGCGCGCGCAGCACCAATAGATAGTATTGTCGCGCCTTCCGACCCATGCAACAACCATCAGGACGTAGGTCCGGAGACAGTCTTGGCGACAATGAATATTATTCTTCGGCTCAACTATAGGGGCGCAACGTGACGCAAGAATTACGCGAACAAGCAAAGTCGCTGGGGTTGGACCGGTTGACCGACGAGCATCTCGTCCAGTTTCAACGCGCCGCAAGCGGTATGCAGCGTCACCTTGACCGGCTACCCCGCGACCTGCCTGCTATTCAAGAGCCTGCGGCAATCTTCCGTGCGAAGAGCGAGACCGCATGAGCGATGTCGCCTATTTGGGAATAGCCGATGCCGCGAAACTGATTCGGAACCGCAAGCTCTCTTCGGTCGAATACACGACGAACCTGCTGCAACGGGTCGAACGCCACGATGCGACGATCCATGCATTCATCAAACTGATGCCGGAGCATGCGCTGACGCAGGCGCGGCAGGCCGATGCCGAGATTGCCGCCGGTCGTTGGCGCGGACCGCTGCACGGCGTCCCTTATGCGCTCAAGGATATCATCGACGTCGAGGGACAGCCGACGACAGCACATTCGAAGATCTTGATCGACAACGTCGCGGCGCGAAACGCCCCTGTCGAAGAAAAGCTCAAGGCGGCCGGCGGGGTCCTGCTCGGCAAGTTGTCGACCCACGAATTCGCCATCGGCGGACCTTCCTTCGACCTACCGTGGCCGCCGGCCCGCAATCCGTGGGATCCGAAGCGGCTGCCGGGGGGCTCGTCGAGCGGTTCGGCAGCCGGTCTGGCCGCCGGATTCTTCCCGGCGGCGCTCGGTACCGATACGGGCGGCTCGGTCCGCAATCCGGCCGGATTTTGCGGCATCACCGGCATGAAGCCGACCTACGGCCGCGTCAGCCGCCGCGGCGTCGTTCCGTTGGCCTACTCGATGGATCATGTCGGGCCCATGACGCGCACGGTGCGCGACAATGCGCTTCTGCTTCAAATCATTGCCGGACACGACCCGGCAGATCCCGCAAGCGCCGATGAACCTGTGTCCGATTATTCGGCGCCGCTCGCTCTCGGCGCCAAAGGCCTGAAGGTCGGCGTCATCCGCCACTTCTATGCGAAAGACCTGGACGGCGGACCGGAGCAAACCGCCATCATCGAAGGCGCCGTCAACATCCTCGCAGAGCACGGCGCCGAGATCCGCGAGATTCAACTGCCGCCGCTGCAAGACCTTGTCGCCTGCGGGCAGATCATGCTGGCCGCGGAAGCCTTTGCCGTGCATGAGCATTGGCTGAAGGAGCGACCGCAGGATTACGGCGCGCGCGGACGCGAGCGGCTTCTTGCCGGGTCGGCGCTCAGGGCTTCCGACTATTTGCAAGCCACGCGCTGGCGAACGAAACTTCGCGACAGCGTCGCGGTTGCATTCCGCGACGTGGATGTCGCCATAACCGGGACGAGCCTCGATCCGGCCTGCCTGATCGACGACGCCGAGGCGCTCGGCGCGCTCTATTGGCGGCAGCTTCTCATGCCGTTCAATGTCACCGGTCAGCCGGCGCTCGCCATTCCCGCCGGATTCTCGCAAGGCGGCCTGCCGCTATCGGTTCAAATCGTCGGCCATCCCTTCGGCGAAGCGACCGTCTATCGCGCGGCCCAGGTCTATGAAGCGGCGACCGATTGGACGAAGCGGCACCCGCCGGGTCTGATCGGGTGATGCCCATACCGAAAAGCACGTCGTGGGTCACATCATGAAAGCGCTGACGACGGGATACGGTCTGGTCGAAGGTCCGGTCTGGGACGAAGCCAAGGGGCTTTACTTCAGCGACGTGCTCAATGGCGGCGTTTACCTGATCGATCGAAGCGACAAGGTTTCGCTCGTGGTGCCGAAACGGCGCGGCATCGGCGGCATGGCCCTGCATGCGGCGGGAGGTTTGGTGGTCGGCGGACGCGACATCGCGTTCATCGACTTGGGCAACGGGCGCACGAAAGTCCTGCTCACGAGCGACGTGACGCCGGGAGCCATCGGCTTCAACGATTTGACGACGGATGCCCAAGGCCGCATCTATGTCGGATCGCTTGCGTTTCGCGTCTTCCAGGAAGACCCCAAGCCCGGCCATTTGCATGTGATCGATCTCGACGGCGGCGTGCGCACGATTTCCGACGGCATCCTGCTGACCAACGGGCTCGGCTTTTCCCCCGACGGCAAGCGGCTCTATCACTCCGACGCGCGAGGTGGACTGATCAGAGTTTACGACGTCCGGGCCGACGGCTCGGTCGGCCCATGGCGGAAATTCGCGACGCTCGGCGAGGAAGGCGTGGCCGACGGCTTGAAGGTCGCCGGCGACGGATCGGTCTGGGTCGCCGATGCGCGCGGCAGCCGCGTCGCCGTGTTCGAGACCGACGGACGCCATCGGAAGGATATTGCCGTGCCGCTGCCCATGGTCACCAGCGTCTGCTTCGGCGGAGCGGACCTTCGGGACCTCTACATCGTCACCGGTTCGCACGGTGGTCCGCACGAAAACTGCGGCACCGTATTCCGCACGCGAGCCGACGTGCCCGGACTGCCCGTTGCGAAGGCGCGCGTGGCGGTAACTTGACGGATGCTACCCAACCGCGACGGGACTTTTTGCCGGAGCTTCGGGTTGCGGCACTGCTTCGCGGTGCGCGGTCTTGGCGCGCAATTCATCCAGACGCGCCCGCAAATGCGCCGCCAGAGGCAACAAATAGGGCTCGCGGATGATGCTCTCGTGGGTTCCGCGCACCGGCACGACTTCCAGGTCGGAGGCAACCTTCGCCCAATGCAATTCGACTTCCAGCAAGTGATACAGCGGCTGGGTTTCGGCGGCGAACAGCAATACGCGGCCCGGATAGCTTGCGGTCCTATACGTCGTCAGCACGTGGAAGAATTCCTTCATGAACGAAACTTGTGCTTCCGAGTGGTAGGACGTATCGAGGAATCCTTCGACCACGTGCCGCTGCATGTCGCCGGCGCCGCGGACTGCCGACACGCCCTTCTTGCCGAGCGCGATCAGTTTCTTTTGCACGCGCCGTAGAAAAGCGCTCGCGGAGAAATCGACAAGCAGGTCGTCGGCCACCCAAAGCGGCAGGTTGCGCAGCAGTTTCCAATAGTATTGCGGATTCCAAATGCTGGTGCCGGCGCCGGTATTGAAGGGCGCACCGTCGAGCGCGACAACCAGCGGCACTTCGTGCCCTTTGGCGCGAAGCTGGTGCGCCATCTCCAGCGCGACGATGGAGCCCGCGGACCAGCCGCCGAGCACATACGGTCCTTCCGGCTGGAAGGCGAGCAGCGCAGCGACGTAGTACTTGGCCATGTCTTCCACCGACGAGGCAAACGCCGCGTTGCGGAGTTCCGGCGGCGCCTGAATTCCGTAGAAGCGCTGGTCCGGGCCGAGCAACCGCGCCAGGTGTCGAAAGCCCATCACGTCGCCGCCGACGGAATGAACGCAATAGAACGCCGGGCCCGTGCCGTTCTCGTTGAACGGAACGATGGCCATCGGTTGCTCCTGGGTGGCGTTTTCCTCGTCGTGCAGGAATTCGTGGAGATACCCAGCCAGACCTTCAACGCTCGGCCGCTCGAACAGGATGGGGAGCGGAACCGTGACGCCGAATTCCTTTTCGATGCGATTGAGCAGCCGCACGGCCAGCAAGGAATGGCCGCCAAGCTCGAAAAAGTCGTCGCGCAGGCCAACCGATCCGGCACCGAGAATCTGCGCGTACATGTCGGCGAGGCGCCGTTCCACTGTGCCGCCGCTGCCGGCAGCCCCGGCGCCGTGCCGCGCTCCGTGACCCGCCGTGGGCGCCGAATCCGCGTCCAACCGCCGCATTAACAGATGCAGATCGAGCGGCGATACGGCAACGCGCGGGGTCACGCCGGCGCTAAGGATCCGCTCGAACGCCGCCAAGCCCTCCTGAGGCAGGATGCCTTCCAGCAGGACCTGACGCGCCATGGCCGCAGCCGGTGGAAGCATAGCCGCAGGGGTTTGTTTCTGCTCGCCGCCGAGCGCGCGCCGGTCGTCTACGCGCTTCATGGTGAAATCGGCGATTTCCGCGATCGGCGCACCGCGATCGTCGCAAATCGTCACGTCAAAGGTCGCAACGCCGTCGGCATCGCCGGCACGGCGGCGCACGTGACTGTACGCTTTCTCCGTGAAGCTCTTATGCACGACCAGACGGCCATAGGAGAACGGAATATAGAAATCCTTATCGGCGCCGGGGATCAGGCGCTGTGCGCCGCCCGTCGCCATGTCGAGCATCGCGGGATGCAGAGCGAAGCAATCGAGGTCCGACAGGAATTCCGGCGGCAACGCGAGCGAGATCAATGCCTCGTCACGGCCATAGCGAATCCAGCGAACGTTTCCCCAACGGGGCCCGAAGTCCATGAACGATTGATTCAATTGGCCGTCGAACTTCTCCTCGTGCGCGCCGCACCGGCGCGACACGGCCTGAATGTCCAGTGCGGCCGCCAATGGCGAACTCGCCGCCTGGATATGGCCGATGACGTGAGTTTTCTCGCCGCCTTCGGATTGAATCTGAAACTCCCAGCGCGCGCCATCGCGACGGAGAGCGATCTCCAGATCCTTGGTTTCCCCCGATCGCACCATGAACGGGGTCTCAAAAAAGACTCGGGAAATCTCGACGTCGGGCGCAACCTCGATCTCGCCGAAAGCCGCGCGTGCCAATTCCATGTATCCGGTGCCCGGGATCAGCGCGTCGCCCCCTCGCATGACGTGTTCGCCCAGTACCCATTGGCGCGAACGGTCGAAGGTTGTGACGAAGACAACGTCGTTGCCGCGATCGTACCGCCGCTCGAGCCACGGGTGGCGCGGCGCGGTGTCGTTCGCGACCAGGCGCTCGGTGCCGGACGCGCGCGCCGCCATGCCGATCTCGCGCCACGCGCTCCAATCGATGGCCACGGTCTGGCCGGCGCGGCGGGCGCTGCGATAGTCGGCGAAGGCGTCGAGAAACGCGTTCGCGGCCGTATAGTCCACTTGGCCCTGCAATCCGAGAATAGCGCTCACGGAGGAGAACATCGCGAAGAAGTCCAGGGGCGCATCGCCCAGGACTTCATCCAACGCGATCGCGCCGCCGATTTTCGGCGCGAGCACGCCGAGCGCGGACTGCGGCGTTTTCAATTGGATCAACCCGTCGTCCAAGGTGCCCGCCACATGAATGACGCCGTTGATTTCGCCGAACCGCTTTCTTGCCTGCGCAACTACGGCGCCGACCTGCCGGCGATCCGCGATGTCAGCGGACGCAATCATGATCTCGGCTCCAAGTGCCTCGCAAGCGAGCAATCTGCGGATTTTCGAGCGCGCGGGACCGTGGTCGCCGTGCTTGCCGATCGTCGCCGACCATCGCTCGCGTGGCGGCAGCGCGGTCCGGCCGACCAGAACCAGCCTTGCCTTGACCGTTCGGGCAAGATGTTCGGCCAGCTCGAAGCCGATGCCGCCAAGACCGCCGGAAATCAGATAGACGCCGCCTTGCCGCAATGCCGGCTTCTTGTCTGCGGCGACGACGCGCGAAGGCTCGAAGCGCTGCACCCAGCGATCCGGACCGCGATAGGCGACGGTTCGTTCGCCGACCGGGCTCTGCAATTCGGAAACAAGTTGCGCGACGACCCGTTCACGCTGCCAGGTGCCGGCGCGGCTCGCCGGCACGTCGATGCTGCGGCTCGGCACATTGGGAAGCTCGCGCGGAAGCACGCGCACCGGCCCGAGCAGTGTGGCCTTGAGGGGTTCCAAATGCGTCTCGCCGGCGATCTGGTGCAAGCCGGTGGAAACCGCCGAGAGTTCGATCTGTTGCGGCCATTCGCGGGCAGCCAGCGCCTTGCCGAGCCAGGTCAAGCTGAGGAAGCTTCGCTCCACCGCCCGCTCGAGCGGCGCGGCGCCGGCCGGCTGCGGTTCCAACCCCCAAAGGTGCGCGATATGACCGATCCGCGCGCCATCGGAGTCCAGTGCTTCGATCAGCGCAGCGTAGTCTTCCACGCGGCCCGGATGGACGGAGTATTCGCGCTCCCGCAATCGCCGGTACTTGCGCCCGGGGAACACGCGGAAGACTTTCGGCGGCGCGCGGTCGAACAGCAAGACCACTTTGCCGATATGGCGCGTCTGCTCCATCAGCTGGAAGGCGCTTGCAGCCTCATCTATATGGAAGGTCGTTCGGCGCAGCGCCTTGAAGCGGCCGGCGCGCGCGTGGTCGACTATGGTATGCAAGAGCGCGCCATAGGCATCAGGATCGCCATGCAGCATCCGCGTCAAATCGATCGGGTGGTAGGACGCGCCCGAGCGCGGTTCCAGGGCAGCGACCTGCGCGTCACTGTAGATTTCCTTCTTGCCGATCTCGAGGAATCGGCCGCCGGCGCCGAGCGTCGCGAAGGTCTTCGGGATGAACTCGCCGGTCAGCGAGTTGAGCGCCGCGTCGACGCCCTTGCCGCCTGTGCAGCGGAGTACTTCGTCCGCGAAATCGAGTGTCCGCGAATCGAAAACGTTTTGAATTCCGATCGACTTGAGAAACGCCCGCTTTTCCGCACTGCCGGCGGTCGCCACGATTTCGGCGCCGAGCAGCTGCGCCACCTGGATCGCGGCTAGCCCGACGCCGCCCGATGCCGCGTGGATCAGCACTTTCTCGCCGGCGCGGAGCTTGCCGATGTCGTGCAGCGCATGCCACGCGGTCATGAACGCAGCCGGCAAGGTCACGGCCTCTTCCGCCACGAGCGATTCCGGCCTCAGCGCCACCATTCGCGCGTCGCGGATTACATAGGAGCGGAAACTTTCGGGACCGATGGCGAGCACCTGGTCACCGGGGCGAAATTCGGTCACGCCCGAGCCGACCCGTTCGATCACGCCGGCGCATTCCATGCCGAACGGCGCCTCCGGGAACACTCCGGTCGCCTTCAAGACGTCGGCGAAGTTCAGCGCCGCGGCGGCAACCCGAATTTCGACCTCACGGGCGCCGGGTTCCGGCCGGTCGAACGGCGTGAGCGCCAGGCTGTCCAAGTCGCCGGGATCGATCACTTCGAGATGCAGCGGCGCGGTTTCGGTCTCCGGCTCGCGGTGCGCACTTAGCCGTTCCGCAAGCTCCGCGCCGACCCCTGCATCATCCATGAATATGAGCCAGTTCCGATCCATGCCCTCCGTCGCCGTCCCGGCGCTGGCCGGCGCCGCCTTGATCCAAGCGGGCCGCACGAACCAATCGGCCATATCGGTCTTTTTGCGAAGCGCGGAGACCGGCGGCACGTCCGCGGCGGACCCGCCGAAAGCCGGCTCCTCGCCGCCGTAGCGCAGCGCCGAGCCCGCTTCGACCCAGTACCGCTTGTGCTCGAAAGGATAGGCAGGCAACGCGACGCGCCGCCGGCTTTGTCCGGCGTAGAATTGCCGCGGATCGAGCTTGCAGCCCAACGTCCAAAGTTGACCGTAGCTTTTCAGCGCGACGGATAGGTCCGAGGTCTTTTCATCGAAGCGCGCCAGCGAAAGCAGCGATGCCGCCGGCTTGGCCGGCTGCATTCGGGCGAGGCTCGACAGGACGCGGCCCGGGCCAACTTCCAACAGCACGCCGTCGACGTCCTTGAGAAGCGTCGCGAGGCCCTCGGAGAAGCGGACGGCGTTCCGCACGTGCCGCACCCAATATTCCGGATCTGTCGCCTCTTCCGGCCGGATCCACGTGCCGGTCAAGTTCGAGAGATACGGCATGCCCGGCGGCCGCAGCGCCACTTTCCGGACGCGGCTGCGGAACGCGTCTAGCACCGGCTCCATCATCACTGAGTGGAAGGCATGAGATGTATGCAGGCGCTGGGTCTGCACACCTCGTTCCGACAATTCCGCTTCGAACGCCGCAACAGGCTCATGCGGCCCGGCCACGACGGAAAGCGCCGGCGCATTGACCGCGGCCAGCGAGAGTTGCGGGCCGGCGGAAGAGCGCTGCAGCGCCTGCTCGATTTCATTTGGCGGCAACGGCACCGCAAGCATGGAGCCCGGCGCCGCGCTTTGCATCAGCGATCCCCGGTCGGCGACCAGCGAAAGGGCGTCTTCCAGAGAGAAGACCCCGGCCAGGCAGGCGGCGGCATACTCGCCGATGCTGTGCCCGATCATCGCCCGCGGCGACACGCCCCAGCTCATCCACATCTTAGCCAAGGCGTACTCAATCACGAAGAGGCTCGGTTGCGCGATCGCCGTCTGGTTCAGGCGCTGCTGCGCCTGTTCCGAGGCATCGTTCGTCAGGATGAACGGCAGGATGTCGAGCCCGCGCTTCTGTTTCAGAATCGCCGCGCAAGCGTCCATTTCCGTGCGGAAGGCCGGCTCGGACTCGTAGAGTTCGCGGCCCATGTTCGGATATTGCGCGCCCTGGCCCGGAAACAGGAAGACGACGGGACGATCCGCCGGCTCGTGCTTTGCCGGAGCCGCATCGTTCGGCGCCGACAACGCAGCGACGGCTTCATCACGGTCGCGACAGACGACGGCACGGCGCTGGGCGAGCGGCTTTCGTCCGGATTGCAACGTAAAGGCGACATCGGCGAGGTCTAGTTCCGGGTGACTTCGAAGGTGTCCGGCGAGGTCGTTTGCCGTGGCGGAGAGCGCATCCTGCGAACGCGCCGAAAGCAGCAGCAGGTGCTGCGAGCGCGCAGCGCCGGATCGCGGCGCCGGCGGAGCTTCCTCGACGATCACATGGCAGTTGGTGCCGCCGGCGCCGAGCGAGGTGATGCCGGCGCGGCGCGATCCGGCGGAACCGGACCACGACGCCAGCTTCGCATTGACGAAAAACGGGCTATTGGCGAAATCGATCTGCGGATTGGGCGTCTCATAATGCAGGCTCGGCGGTATCTCCCGGTTCTGCAGCGCCAGTACCGTCTTTATCAGCGCCGCCACGCCGGCTGCCTCGCCCAGATGCCCGATATTCGATTTCAACGACCCGATGGCGCATATTCCGCTCTTGTCGGTGAAGCTGCGCCAAGCCTGGGTCAGCGCCGTGATCTCGATCGGATCGCCGACAATGGTTCCCGTGCCGTGGCATTCGACATAGGAGATCGTCTGCGGATCGACGCCGCTGATGGTCAGCGCTTCGGCCACCGCCTTGGCCTGCCCCTCGACGCTTGGCGCGAGATAGCCGACCTTGGACGAGCCGTCGTTGTTGACGGCCGATCCCTTGATCACCGCGAGAATCTGATCGCCGTCGGCTTCCGCATCGGACAGACGGCGCAGCACCACCATACCCGCGCCGCTGCCGAACAACGTTCCGCGCGCCTTCGCATCGAAGGCACGGCAATGCCCGTCCGGCGACAGGATCTCGCCCTGTTTGTGCAGATAGCCCCGATTGTGCGGCAACACGATGGTGGCGCCGCCCGCCAGTGCCATGTCGCATTCGCCGCTGAGCAGGCTCTGGCACGCCAAATGCACCGCGACAAGCGCCGAGGAGCACGCAGTCTGCACGTTCAGACTTGGCCCGCTCAAGTTCAGCGCGTACGACAGGCGCGTCGCCAGGAAGTTCATATCGTTCCCGGTGTGACGCACCAGCCATTCCCCGACCGTATCCATGATGCGGCGGTTGGTGATCAGGTGGTACATCATGTACGTGTTCATGCCGCAAGTGGCGAACACGCCGACGCTGCCGGAGAAGGTATCCGAGTTGTAGCCCGCGTTCTCGAGCGCCTCCCAGCCGATTTCCAGGAAAACGCGGTGCTGCGGGTCCATTATGGCGGCGTCCTGCGGTGAAAATCCGAATAGGCCCGCGTCGAACTGGTCGAAGTCCGCCAATACCGGCTGCGCCTTGACGTAGCTCGGATCGCTGAAAACCTCGCGCGATTCGCCGGCCGCAAGCAACTCTTCGTCGGTGAAGAACTTCACCGATTCGACGCCGCTGCGAAGGTTCCGCCAGAATTCCGTCAGGTTGCGGGCACCTGGAAAGCGTCCCGCCATGCCGACGATGGCGATGTCGTAGCCGCTATTGGCCGCGTCTGCCATCGATGACTATCTCCGCGGCTCGGCCCGGCGCCGGCGCAGGGCGTCGAGGCGGGCCTGACCGCGCTGCTGGCTCTGATCCAACTTGGACTTGTCGCCGATCGCGCTGCCGAGATGCGCCGCGAGCGCGCTCACCGTCGGATAGCGGAACAGGTCGACCAGCGTCAGCTCGCGTCGGAGCGCGCTGCGCAGGCGTACGTTTGCCTGCATCATGATGAGGGAGTTGGCGCCGAGGTCGAAGAAGTTGTCGTTGGCTCCGACGCGCTCGAGATTGAGCAACTCCTTCCAAAC
>DASQHM010000188.1:0-16808 GCA_035632095.1 Candidatus Cybelea sp.
CCTGATGATCGTCACTTACGACGAGCACGGTGGATTCTTCGATCACGTTCCGCCGCCGCCGATCCCGACCGTGGCCGGCGGGCATCGTTTCGACACCGCCGGCATCCGCGTGCCCGCCTTCCTGATCTCGCCGCACGTGAAACCGGGCACGGTCGTGTCGGACATCCTGGATCACACGTCGATCCTGCAGTTGCTGGCGGAACGGTTCGATGGCGGCAACGACTACTCCCCTGCCGTGGCGGCGCGCAACGCCAAGCTCGGCCGCATCGCCAAGGCGCTCGACAATGCCGAACCACACGCCGATTGGGCGCCGCAGTTGCTGGCGCCTCCCCCGCTCATCGTCGCATCGGGGCCTATCCGGTCGGGTCTCGGCGGCAGTGCCGGCGCGAGCGCCAACGCAGAGGCATTTGACGCGGCCGCCATGAAGGCGGCGCGCGACCATCCGATTCTGATCTCGCAACCAGGATGGGCCAAGCTCGCCGAATACGTGGGCCAGACGGTTTTCATCGCCTGACCCGGGACGCTCAGCGCCCGTAGATGACGCTCGGCACCTCGAAGTCGAAGTAGAGGTCTTTGGCCTCGGCCAGGACCTTGAGGCCGCGGCGCTCGAAGAAGCGGCGCGCGCGGACATTGTCGCGCAGCACGTGCAGGTAAAGCCCCTCGCCGCAGGCGCGATCGGCCGCTTCGTAGAGCAATTGCGCGGCGCCTTGTCCCCAGTATTTCGGGCGGACGAAGAGCGACCAAAGACGGGCGTTTTCGACGGCGACGAAGCCGACCAGGTCGGCGCCCTCCTCCGCCACGGTCACATCGGCCCTGCCCAGGTTGTTGAATGCGACGGTGGTGAGATAGCCGGTCCAGGCGTTGACCAGCTCCGGCGGCAAGATCTCGGCGAAGCTGAGCCGCCAATTCTCTGCTTGGATCGCGGCGATTTCGCTGGTGTCTCGCGGCTCGGCCGGGCGCAAATTCATGGCTCTACCCTCGCCCTGCGCTGTCGGCCGCTAGCCCATCTGCACGCGCTTTAGGCCGCTGCCCGCCTTCGGCGGATCAGGCCGAGGATGTCGGCTGCCGCGCCCGGTATGTTCGTGCCGGGGCCATAGATGGCAGCGACGCCCGCCGCTTTGAGCATGTCGTAATCCTGCGCCGGAATGACGCCACCACAGACCACGAGTATGTCGTCGGCCCCTTGGCTCCTGAGCTCGGCAATCAGCTCGGGCACCAGAGTCTTGTGTCCGGCCGCCTGGCTCGAAACGCCGACCACGTGCACGTCGTTCTCGATCGCATCGCGCGCCGCTTCCGCCGGCGTCTGGAACAGCGGACCGACATCCACGTCGAAACCGATATCGGCAAAGGCGGTGGCGATCACCTTGGCGCCGCGATCGTGGCCGTCCTGACCCAATTTCACCACCAGCATGCGCGGCCGGCGGCCTTCTTCGCGGGCGAACGCATCGATCTCGCGGCGGATGCGCTGGAAGCCTTCGTCGCCTTCGTAAGCCGAGCCATAGACGCCGGAGATCGAGCGAATCGCCGCGCTATGGCGGGTGAAGACCCGCTCCATTGCATCGGACATCTCGCCCACGGTCGCGCGCGCACGCGCCGCCTCGATGCAAAGCGTCAGCAGGTTGGCGTCGCCCTCGGCGCCCTTGGTCAGGGCTTCGAGCGCCTTGGTGCACCGGGCCTGATCGCGCGTGCCGCGGATCAATTGCAGGCGCGTGACCTGCTGCTGGCGAACCTTGGTGTTGTCCACTTCGAGCAGAGGCACATGGTCGTCCTTTTCCGGCCGGTACTTGTTCACCCCGACGTTGGTCTCTTCGCCCCGGTCGATGCGCGCTTGCCGGCGTGCCGCCGCCTCCTCGATGCGGAGCTTCGGCATGCCGCTTTCGACCGCCGCCGTCATGCCGCCCAGCGCCTCGACCTCCTCGATCAGCGCCCAGGCGTGGGTCGCGACCGCATGGGTCAGCGCTTCGACGTAGTAGCTGCCGCCGAGCGGGTCGATCACATGGGTGATGCCGGTCTCCTCGGCAAGGATCAATTGCGTGTTGCGGGCGATGCGGGATGAAAACTCGCTCGGCAAGGCGATGGCCTCGTCCAAGGCATTGGTGTGCAGCGACTGGGTGCCGCCGAGCACGGCCGCCATGGCTTCGAAGGCGGTCCGCACCACGTTGTTGTAGGGGTCCTGCTCGGTCAGCGACACGCCCGACGTCTGGCAATGGGTGCGAAGCATCAGGCTCGACGGACTTTTCGGATCGAACCGGCGCACGATCCGCGACCAGAGCAGCCGCGCCGCCCGGAGCTTGGCGATCTCCATGAAGAAGTTCATGCCGACATTGAAGAAGAACGACAGCCGGCCGGCGAAGGCGTCGATATCGAGCCCGCGCGCGCGGGCCGCGCGCACGTATTCCAGCCCGTCGGCGAGGGTGAAGCCAAGCTCCTGCACCAACGTCGCGCCCGCCTCCTGCATGTGGTAGCCGGAGATCGAGATCGAATTGAACTTCGGCATGTGCTTCGAGGTGTATTCGATGATGTCGGCGACGATCCGCATCGAAGGCACGGGCGGGTAGATATAGGTGTTGCGGACCATGAACTCCTTCAGGATGTCGTTCTGAATGGTTCCCGAAAGCTTCGACTGGTCCACGCCCTGCTCTTCCCCCGCGACGATGAACGAAGCGAGCGTCGGCAACACCGCGCCGTTCATGGTCATGGAGACGCTCATCTTGTCGAGCGGTATGCCGTCGAACAGTATCTTCATGTCCTCGACGGAATCGATTGCCACGCCCGCCTTCCCCACATCGCCGACGACGCGCGGGTGGTCGCTGTCATAGCCGCGGTGGGTCGCAAGATCGAAGGCGACCGAAAGGCCCATCTGGCCCGCCGCGAGGTTTCGCCGGTAAAAGGCGTTGGATTCTTCGGCGGTGGAGAATCCGGCGTATTGGCGGATTGTCCATGGACGATTGGTGTACATGGTCGCACGCACGCCGCGCAGGAACGGCTCCATTCCCGGCAAACCGTCGAGCGCAACGCCCTCGAGATCCGCCGCCGTATAGAGCGGCTTGATCGGAATGCCCTCCAAGGTGTTCCAGACCAGCGAATCCGCGTCCTTGCCGCCCAATTCCTTGGCGGCCAGTTTGCGCCACTGTTCCAGCGTCAGCTTGGTGTCGGCCATCCCGATCCTATGCACTCACGTCGCAATTGACGCGCGGAATGGGGCAGTATGCGAACGGGTGCCAAACGTGTCAAATGCCCGCCGGTATTAGGTTAATTGCGCAGGACGCAGGCGCGGCGGCCGTGTATGCCAGCGTCCGGGATTCGTTAATAGGGGGAGAGCGTTGGTTTCAATTCGTGTCTGCATCGCGATTGCCTTGGTGTTTGCCGGAGCAGGCCGCGCGGCCGGAGCCGAGAGCGGCAACCTTGCCTCCGGCGGCTTCGACCGCACCTTCACGGTCGAGGCGCCAGAACACCCCGATCCGTCCCGGCCGTTGCCGCTCGTCCTGGTGTTGCACGGTGCCGGCGGAAACGGCGCCAATGCGCTCGCGGCGTACCGCTGGGATGAAGCGGCCCGGCGGGAGAATTTCATCGCCGCCGCGCCGGACGCCATGCCCGCGTTGGTGGATCAGCCGGCCAGCTTCATGTTCAATCCGCGCTATTGGAACGACGGCTCGGCGCGCGGCCCGGAAGCGCATATGCGCGTCGACGACGCCACGTTCCTCGGAACGTTGATCGACCAAATCGCGAGAAAGTATCCGGTCGACCGGCACCGGGTCTATGTCACCGGGTTCTCGTCCGGCGCATCCATGACCCATCGGGCCGGGCTTGTGCTGGCGGATCGGCTGGCCGCCATCGCGCCCGTGGCCGGCAAGAGCTGGACGCCGACCACGCCGTCCCGCGCCGTGCCGGTGCTCTACGTGGTCGGCGATTCCGATCCGCTGACGCCGCTTGCCGGCGGGCCGGTGAAACTGCCTTGGGGCGGCAAGGTGGACACCTATCCGCCGGCGCGTGAATTGCCCGAAACCTGGGCCAAGCTCGATCACTGCCAGGCGCCGGTTTCCGAACACCCTTCGCCGGCGCTGTCTCTCGAAGCCTGGCGGCACTGCGGCGGCGACGCGGAGGTGCTTTTCTATACGATCGCAAGCCTCGGCCACGAATGGGCCGGCGGCAGGGGCCGAACGCTTCCCGCTTCCATGACCGGGCCTTACTCGGACGCGGTCGACACCACCCGCCTGATTTGGGACTTCTTCCTGCGGCACCGGCTGGAGTAGCGTAAGTTTCCGCCAAGGTTGCCATGCCTTTAACTCTTGTATTCGCCGGTATTTGAGCCATCTTTAAAGCCGTGATGGGCTCGTTTGGCGCCCCTAGGTCGAGCGGCCGCGTGCTTGCCGTGCTCGGCCCGACCAATACCGGCAAGACCCACCTTGCGGTCGAGCGGTTGCTCGCCCACAAATCCGGCATCATCGGCCTGCCGCTGCGCCTGCTGGCGCGGGAAATCTACGACCGGGTCGTCACCATCAAGGGACCGCGCCTTGTGGCGCTGGTCACCGGCGAAGAGAAGATCATTCCGCCGTCTCCGGCCTGGTACATCTGCAC
Source organism: Candidatus Cybelea sp. (assembly GCA_035632095.1). GTDB lineage: Bacteria > Pseudomonadota > Alphaproteobacteria > Ferrovibrionales > Ferrovibrionaceae > DASQHM01. The sequence continues at coordinate 4,579 of DASQHM010000188.1, forward strand.
GGTCGAATCCATGCCGCTCGAGCGTGGGTTCGATTTCGTCGCCGTCGACGAAGTGCAGCTCGTCGCCGACGCGGAGCGCGGCCATGTCTTCACCGAACGGTTGCTCTATGCGCGCGGCGGACATGAGACTCTCTTCCTCGGCGCGGAAACCGTACGCGGCCTGATCCGCCGCCTGGTCCCGGAAGCCGAGTTCGTGCAGCGCGCGCGCCTGTCGCAGCTTAGCTATGCCGGGCCGAAGAAGCTTTCGCGCCTGCCGCGCCGTTCGGCGATCGTCGCCTTTTCGGCCCAGGATGTTTACGCCATCGCCGAGCTGGTGCGCCGCCAACGCGGCGGCGCCGCCGTCGTGCTCGGCGCCCTCAGCCCGCGCACGCGGAACGCCCAAGTCGCCATGTACCAGAACCGCGAGGTCGACTTTCTGGTGGCGACCGACGCCATCGGCATGGGCCTCAACATGGACGTGGACCACGTGGCCTTCGCGGGCTTGCGCAAGTTCGACGGCCGCGCGCCGCGCAATCTCTCGCCGGCGGAAGTGGGGCAGATCGCCGGACGCGCCGGACGCCACATGAACAACGGCACCTTTGGGACCACAGCCGACCTCGGCGCCCTCGACGCCGATCTGGTGGAGCGCGTGGAGAACCACCATTTCGACGTGGTCGCACAGGCGCGCTGGCGCAACGTGTCGCTCGACTTTTCCAGTCCGGCCGAATTGATCCGCTCGCTCGATCGCCCGCCGCCGCTCGATTGCCTGCTGCGCGCGCGCGATGCGGACGACTATCTGGCGCTTCGCACCTTGGCGCTCGACCCGGAGATCGCGCCGCTGGCGCGCGGCCGCCCGCGGGTGAAGCTGCTCTGGGACGTGTGCCAGATTCCCGATTTCCGCAAGACCATGCACGACGCGCATACCAAGCTGCTTGGCCAGATCTATCGCTACCTGACAAGCGAAGCCGGCGTGTTGCCTGCCGAATGGGTGGCGCGGCACGTTGCGGTGCTCGATCGCACCGACGGCGATATCGACACCCTGGCGCAGCGCATCGCGCACACCCGCACCTGGACCTACGTTTCGCATCGCGTGGACTGGCTCGACGATGCGCGCGCATGGCAGGAACGCGCGCGCGCCATCGAGGATCGGCTGTCGGACGCGCTGCACGAACGGCTGACCCAACGCTTCGTGGACCGGCGCACCTCGGTCCTGGTGCAAAAGCTTAAGGACAGCCCGCTGCTTTCCACCAGCCTCGGTCCGGACGGCGAAGTGATGGTGGAAGGGCAATACGTCGGGCAATTGCGCGGCTTGTCGTTCCGCCCCGATTCCGCATCCGCCGGCGCCGAAGGCCGCGCGCTTCGCGCCGCCGCGCATCGCGGGCTCGGCATCGAGCTCGGGCGGCGCGCCGCTCAGCTTTCCGGCGCGAACGACGGCGACATATCGCTCGGCGACGACGGCCGCATCTGGTGGCAGGACGCGCCGCTGGCGCGTCTCGTCGGCGGCGAGACGGCGCTCAAGCCGCGCATCCGCTTGATTGCCGGCGACCAGCTCGATGCGGCGGCGCGCGAGCGGGTGCAAAAGCGCCTGGAAACGTGGCTCGCGCAACACATCGCGCGCTGGCTCGGCCCACTGGAAAAACTTAGTGGGGCGGACATGAGCGGCCCGGCGCGCGGCCTCGCCTTCCAGCTCGGCGAAGGTCTCGGCGTGGCTGCGCGCAGGGACGTGGCGCCGCAAATCGCCGTCTTGACCGCCATGGACCGCGCCCGATTGCGCCAGCTCGGCGTGCGCATCGGCGAGACCAGCGTGTTTCTGCCGGCGCTGCTCAAGCCCGCGCCGACGCGGCTCGCTTGCATTCTCTGGGCCGTCCGCCGGGACTTCCCGCCGATCCTGCCGCCGCCCGGCCGCGTTTCGATCAAAGCTGATGCGTCGATGCCGGCGGCCTATTGGCAGGTCGCAGGCTTTCTGCGCTTCGGCGACATCGCCCTTCGCATCGACATGGCCGAGCGTATCGCGGCCAAGGCGGCTGTGCTGGCCAAGGCGGCGCCTTTCGCCGTCACGCCGGAACTGCTGTCACTCGCCGGATGCACCCGCGACGAACTCACGTCGATCCTGCACGGCCTGGGTTATCGCAGCGAAACGGCCGAGGACGGCATTCGATTTGCCCGCAAGCCGAAGCAAAAGCGCGGGCCCCGGCGTAAAGTGGACGCCGATCGCGCACGCCGCGCCGCCAAACGGGCGGCTGATTCACCCTTTGCCGCGCTGAAGCGTCTCGACCGCCGTTGATCGCCGCCGCCCATGAATGACGGCGCTCTCCGCATCGACCGGTGGCTGTGGTTCGCGCGGCTTTGCAAGAGCCGAAGCTTGGCGGCGCGGCTTTGCGAAGACGGTTATGTGCGCCTCAATCGCATCGCGGTTGCGAAACCGGCGGCGACCGTCAAGCCGGGCGACGTATTGACCTTGCCGCAAGGCACGCGCATCCGCGTGGTCCGCATCGTGGCGCTCGGCAACCGCCGCGGGCCGCCGGCGGAAGCGCGCGCTCTCTACGAAGATCTGGTGGCGAGCGGCGACGCGTGATCGCCGCTCGCGCCGGGATCGCGCCGCCGTCGCCGCTATTTGGCGTTGTTGGCGAGCGTCCCGATCCGCGACGGACAGCGGCTGAAATCGGCCCGTTGCGTGCTGTCGTGCCTATTGGCGACCTTCACCGCTTCGGCGCAATCCGGCCCCGCGACCTCAACCGGCCGAGCCTTTGGCCGGCCGACTTCCGCTGCCGTCAAAAGCATTTCGTTCATTGTGGCCTGATCGCCGGCCGGCAACGCGCAAGCCGCCACCGACAGGATGAACGGCGACGCGACGAGACCGATCGCAAACGAGCGAGCCAAGCTCCGTGTGTTCGCCATGGAAGTCTCCTCCGATGTTGCGCGCGAAGGTTCGATGCCCTTGCGCCTCTCAACATCGAGACCCGTGCAAGACGCCGATTATTCCGGGAAGATTGCCGATTGCGCGGTCAGCCAACAGCTTTGCCGGTCAACGAAGCGCGCTCGGATAGTTCGATCCAATTGCCGTCCGTATCGCGCACGAAGGAAACGCGCGCCGTCGTACCGAGGGTCGCGGGTGCACGGCCTTCCCGGCCGCCCGTCCGCAGAACGCGGGCGTGTTCGGCATCGCAGTCGCGAACCTGAATGGTGAAATAGCGAAGGCCGAGCGCCACCATATCGCCGACTACGATCGGTCGGTTCGCGCGTTCGAGAAGCAATAGGGAATCGCCGCACATATAGACATCGCGGGCGATCTCGCGCAGCCCGAGCGCAACGCCGTAGAAACTCCGTGCGGCGGCCAAATCGCTGACAGCGAGGCGAAGCCCTATTCCCTCGACCCCAAGATGGCCTTTCGGGACCAATACAACCGCGTTGCCGTCCGGGTCCCGCAGCTCGCGCGGGCCAGCGATACCCGCTCGCGCGATCAGCACCGCGCGCAATCCGCAAGCGGCGTCCTCGCGCAGCACTTCGCGCGCGTGATTGACCTTGATGACCGACTCGCCGGCGGCGAAACGGTGCTGCTGAAGCCCTCTGCCGAGCTTGAGCATGTGGTCATAGGTCAATCCGATCTCGCTCCCCCAGAAGCCCAGCTGCGCGTCGCGGCGATTGGTGAAGAGCCCGATGTCGATATGCGGCTTTGCGAGGTCCATGATCGTTCCGCCTTATTGCGACTGCGCTGGTGCGCTCATCGGCCGCTCGCGCGCCAGACCTGCATGCCGCCGTCGTGGATGAGCTGGACCGCGACGATCGCGACCACCGCGAGGCCCACATACGCGAGCCACCGGTAACGGTCCAGCAGGCGCGCAATCATGTTGGCGGCGACCGTCATCAGCACGACCGACAGAGCCAATCCGAAGAACAGCACGTAGGGATGATTGCGCGCGGCGCCGGCAACGCCAAGCACGTTGTCGAGCGACATCGATATGTCCGCCAGCATGATCTGCCACATGGCCTGGGCGGCGCTCTTGCGCGCGGCCGAAGCCGCCGCATGCGGTCCGTCGGAGTCGCGGCGGAGCTCGCGCCACATCTTCCACGCGACGTAGAGGAGCAGGATGCCGCCCGCCAACGTCAGTCCGATGATTTCGAGCAGCGGCACGGCGACGAGGGTCAGCCCGGCGCGCATGATCGCGGCGACGCCGACGCCGATCGCGATGACGCGCGCGCGGTGCTCGACGGGCAATCCGCTGACGGCCAATCCGATGACCACGGCGTTGTCGCCCGACAACATGACGTCGATCAGAATCACTTGGACGAGCGCGATCAGCGCCGCCGTGTCGATCATCGCCATCACGCGGTACCGGCCTTACGGATCGATGAGGACGCCCGGATTGAGCAGGCCCTTAGGGTCGACGGCGCGCTTCGCCGCCTTCAGCGCCTGGGCGAACGGCTCGGGCCGCTGCCGATCGTACCAGGGCCGGTGGTCGCGCCCGACGGCGTGATGATGGGTGATGGTGCCGCCGAGCTTGATCAGCTCGTCCGAAGCCGCCGTCTTGATCTCGTGCCACTGCTGTATCAGCGCATCCTTTCGGCCGAGGCAATGAAAGCTGAAATAGGGCGCAGGACCGTCGGGATAGGCATGGGTGAAGCGGCAGGTGACCACGCCCGGGCGGCCGGTGACGCGCTTGATCGCGTCGGCGGTCGCGCGCATCAGTTTGGCGTGGAAATCCGGGAACCGTTCCCAGGTCATGGACGTCTCGAAGGTGTCGTACATCACGCCGAGGCCGGTCAGCACTTCGCGGAAGAAGGGTGCGCGGATGAAGGCATCGCGCCAGGCGCCTGACGCGCCTTCGCGATGCGCGTCGGCCTTGGCGGCTTTCGCATCGTCCGCTGCGCCGCCGAAATCGCGCGCCAGCTCGAGCGCCCGTTTCATCCAGGTGTCGACCGGATGATCGGCATTCTCGAACGCCAAAACCAGAATGTGTGACGCGCCGTCGCCCGCACCGGTCAGCAAGGCCTCGGTCGCATCGATCACTCGGCAGTTCGACGGATAGAGCCCGGCCTGGGAGATGGCGCGGAGCGCATCGGCCGCTTTGTAGAAGTCGGCAAAGCGCACGGACGTGCCGGCGCGGAAGGTCGGCCTGGCCTGCAGCCGCATCCAGGCTTCGGTGATGACGCCGAGAATGCCCTCGGAGCCGAGGAACATGCGGTCGGGGCTCGGACCGGCGCCGGAACCAGGCAGCCGTCGGGATTCGGAAATGCCGGCCGGAGTGACCGCTCGAATGCTTTCCACCAGGTCGTCGATGTGCGTGTAGAGCGTCGCGAAGTGCCCGCCGGAGCGGGTCGCGATCCAGCCGCCGAGGGTGGAGTATTGAAACGACTGCGGGAAATGGCGAAGCGTCAGACCGTGCGGCTGCAGCTGTTTCTCCAGCGCCGGGCCGAGAGCGCCGGCCTGGATGCGGGCGGCGCGGCTGACCTTGTCGACTTCCAGCACCTTGTCGAGTGCCTGCAGATTCAAGGTGATTGCGCCTTTGTAGCGCCCGCCGATGTTCGGCTCGACGCCGCCGACGACCGACGATCCGCCGCCGAAGGGTATGACGGCGGCGTCCGCGCGATCGGCCCAGTCGAGCACGGCGATCACATCCGCCTCGTTGCGGGGCCGCGCGACGACGTCGGGCGGATGCGGACATTGCCGCGCGAACATGCGCGCGCTGTCGGGAAACGACTTGCCATAAGCGTGGATCAAGCGCTCTTCCGGATCGCTGGAACAGATCGCGGCGAGCGGCGCGGGCGGCGCGATGCGCGGTTTCCGCAGGTCGAAATCCTGTACCTTCGGCACGGAAGTTGCGGGCAATTCGGAGGCGCCGAACTGCTTGGCGAAGCGCGACGCGAGCAAGGCCCGGGTCGGGTCGTCGACCAGCTCATCGGCATAGCCCCAGCCCCAGAACTTGAATTTGCGTGCGGCCATGCCGGACCTCTTGTTTCTCGCGCGCCCCGCGTCATTTGACACCAGGCGCGGGCGCCATGTCACGGTTGGCAATCCCTTGCGGCGGCAGGGTTGAACCCGGTCTGCACAAGTGATACCAAGGCCCCCGCGGCAGCGCTTCGCCGCAGGTGCGGCGATCGGCCGCACAGCGATCACCGCGACCAACGCCGAGTATTTGTCCGCGCCGCCATGCGGTGCTTGTGGAGACCCGAGCATGACCTACGTCGTCAACGAAGCCTGCATCAAATGCAAGTACATGGACTGCGTCGAGGTCTGCCCCGTCGATTGCTTCTACGAGGGCGAGAACATGCTGGTGATCCACCCGGATGAATGCATCGATTGCGGCGTCTGCGAGCCGGAATGCCCGGTCGAAGCGATCATTCCCGATACGGATTCCGCATCCGAGAAATGGGTGGAATTGAACCGGGAGTATGCCGAACGCTGGCCCAACATCACCCGCAAGGCGGAAGCACCGGCCGACGCGGACAAGTTCAAGGACGAGGCGGGGAAATTCGAGAAGTACTTCTCGTCAAACCCGGGCAAAGGCACCTGATTCCCCTGCGTCATCGCAAAATACGCGAGCAAAAGTCACGTCTTTCTAGTCCCTTTCTGCTGCCGCGGGCTATGCGTTTTCCGAAAACGTGTCCCTAAGGCGCTGAATGGACTGTCTTTTGACGCATTTTGTGATATATTCTTCACACTGATCGTGGCAGAGCCCGCGCGTCGGCCGGTCGGGACACCCGGAACGCCGCTAATCACATTCCCCAGTTTGGGAGTGCAGCGTCGGAGGGCCGCCCCAATTTGGTCGACAAGCGGGCTTAGTGTCTGCCGCTGAGTATCGGTGGTCGCAGTGGTTGTCGTTGCCGGGCGAAGAAGTCAGGGCCGTCGCGGAGCCGGGTCGTTCCGAGCCCGTCAATTCGAATGGCCGGCAAAACTTATAACCGGCAATTGGTTACGCCGGATTGCCTGCGGATCGTGACGGGTCGTAGCGCGGCCGCCGGTAGCGCAGCGTCAAGGTGGGATGCCAGCCGATTTTCCTGGGCATCGTCGTTTCAGAGGAAAGGGGCTGGCCAGGTCGTTCCAGCCGAAAATGTTTGAGAGAAGAAAGCATGCCAAAGGGAAGCACATCGAAAAAGAGCGACTTCGCGCCGAAGGATTTCGTCGTCTATCCGACGCACGGGGTCGGTAAGATCCTGCGCATCGAGCGGCAGGAGATCGCCGGCACGAAGCTCGAGTTGTTCGTCATCGAATTCGAGAAGGACAAGATGACGCTGCGCGTGCCGACGGGCAAAGTGAACGCCGTCGGGATGCGCCGGTTGAGCTCGCCGCAAAAGATGAAGTCTGCGCTGGCGACGCTGAAGGGTCGTGCGCGCGTGAAGCGGGCCATGTGGAGCCGCCGCGCCCAGGAGTATGAGGCCAAGATCAACTCCGGCGACCCGGTGTCCATCGCCGAGGTGGTGCGCGACCTGCATCGCAACGCCGGCCAACCCGACCAGTCCTACAGCGAGCGGCAAATCTATGAAGCGGCGCTCGACCGCCTGGCGCGGGAATTGGCCGCCGTGGAGAAGATCGACGAGGATCAGGCCACCCAGCGTCTGGAGAAGATGCTGCGCGCCGCCTGACCCGCGTCACGTTTCCGTCACCGCAAAGGCCCGGCGTAATGCGCCGGGCCTTTTGCATTGACCCGAACTGAATGCAGCGGCCTTTCTCAGCGCCGATCCAGCGTCTCACTTCCTTGCGTTGTGCGGGGAATACGTTGATGATCGCGGACATTGAACATGGGACCAAGCGACAGCGAAATATTCGGCGTCCTGCGATGCGCGAAGCGTGTCTGGGCAGTCGCTTCGATGCACGGCGAAGCCGAAAAGCTCGCACGGCTGCATCAGGAATTGGTGCGTCGGTTTTCCGTCGGCGATCGCATCGTCTATCTCGGCAACTATCTGGGCCGCGGACGCGATATCCTCGCCACGCTCGACGAATTGGTGCTGTTTCGCCGCGAGTTGCTCTGCACCCCCGGCGCCGAGCCGGAGGACATCGTCTACCTGCGCGGCGCCCAGGAAGAGATGTGGCGCAAGCTGCTGCAACTGCAATTCGCGCCGAGCCCGCGCCAGGTCTTCGATTGGATGATCCAGCAAGGCGTCGGGGCGACGCTTGCCGCCTATGGCGGGAACGACCAGGACGCGCTGGCGCGCCTGCGCGACGGCGCATTGTCGATCACGCGATGGACCGGGGGCTTGCGCGATGCCGTGCGCTCGCATCCTGGCCACGACGAACTGCTCGCCGGCCTGAAGCGTGCCGCCTACACCGAAGGCGGCGAGTTGCTGTTCGCTCATGCTGGCGTGGACCCGAACCGGCCGCTGAGCGAGCAAAGCGACGCGTTCTGGTGGGGTAACGGCTATTTCGCCGGCATGAACGAGCCCTATGCCGGCTATCGTCTCGTCGTCAGCGGCTTCGACCGCGGACATGCCGTCCGCATGGGCACGGTCAGCGCCTGCATCGACGGCGGTGCCGGATTCGGCGGCAAATTGAACGCGGCCTGCTTCAACCTCGAAGGCCGCGCCGTCGATTGGCTCGAAGTTTGACGCGTCTCTATTCGGTGACGATCTTCACGCGCTGACCCGGCCGGAGCGCCTGCCCCGGTTTCAAGGCGTTCAGCGTCTGGAACCGCTCGAGCTTGAAGCCCTCCACCGGCATGCGTTCGGCGAGCGATTGCGCCGTGTCGCCCGCGCGGACCTCGACCACCCGCAGGCGCAGCGGCCGGATCGCGGCGATTTCCGCGCCACTAAGTCGATGGAAGCTGAACGTGGTGCGCTGGAATTCGGTCTTGAGCTTCTCGGTCGTTTGTGGCGGCGTGACGAAGAGAAGTCGCGCGAGCTGACTGCCGCCAAATCGAATGACAACGGCGCGCAAATCGACCCGGCCTTGGTCGCCCGACACCGGCGCCCAGCCGGTCGCCCCCGCCATGCCGTTCACGTCGATGGGCTGAACGTCGTGAAGCTTGAGGTCTCCCGCCCAGATGCGGGTGAGATACGTCGCCGGATCGTTGGCTGCGCGTTGCCGGTCCTGATCGATATCGAAGCGAATCCGCGCATCGTCGGGGCCGATGGCGAGCACGGCGGCATCGGTGTTGACGAGCCGGAAGCCGGGCGGCGCGGCAAAGGCAATGCGAAATCCGGGATGGGAGAACGTGCGGCCGCGCACGACGCCGTTCTTCGGATCGTCGCCGAAGATCATGCCGTCGATCGCCTTCAGGAATGCATCGCGCCGATAGGGCGCATCCGGCCGGGCCGCCGACAAGCCGGCTTCCTGGATGGCGCGCCTGACGCGATCGGGCGTGTTGGGGTGGTCCGACATGAAGTCGCTTTGGCGCGCGCTGCCGGCCTGGCCCTGGACGCGGTTTTCGAGCTGCGTGTAGGCGTCCAAGGTTTCGAGGAAGTCGGCCATGGCCAGCGGCGGATAGCCGGTGCGCGACAGCACGCGCACGCCAAGCTCGTCGGCTTGGAACTCCTGGTCGCGCGAAAAGCTTTGCAGGTACACGGCGCTGCCGACTTGCGCCGCCTGTCCGAGTTCGGGACTACCCAACACCGCGCCGAGGACCGCGGAACCAACGTCGAGGATCGTGGCCCTGGTCTGCCGTTGCGCCGTATGGTGCGCAGTCACATGCCCGATCTCGTGACCGAGTACGCCTGCCAGCTCCGCCTCGTCGTTGGCATAGGCAAGCAAGCCGCGCGTCGTGTAGACGTAGCCGCCGGGCAGCGCGAAGGCGTTGACCACCGGAGAATTCAGCAGCGTGAACGTGTAGCCGACTTGCGGATTGTCGGAATTGGCGGCGAGCCGGCCGCCGACCTCGGCAACGTAACCGGACACCTCCGGCACGTCGTAGGCGCCGCCGAATTGCTTGAGGATCTCCGGATGAGCCTCCGCGCCCATCTTCTTCTCGTCCTCGGCCGAATACATGTTGACCTGCGCCGCCGCAGGCGGGGCGGCCGCCAAGAACGCGATCAGCAGCACGCGCACGCCGACGTTGCGCGGATCAACCCGGAAAATCCGCATACCGCACCCGTTCCGCCAACGGCATAGTGTGCCGCTTTCGGCGCGTGTTTCCCACCCTCCAGGGATTGAGGCGCTGCCGTGCTTTCGCCCGAACGGATCGGTTGGTCGCGGCGGAATTTTCCCCTACACTCGCCGCGCAATTCGGGGGGCATAGGGATGTTTTTTCCGCGTCGCGCTCTATCAGCGTTGGTTGCCGGCTTTGCCGTTTTTCTCGCCGGGCCGTTTGCCGTTCCGACCGCAGCCGCACAGGATCCGGACCTGATCTCGATTTCCGGCGCCTATTTCGACATTTGGCATCGTCGCGACCCGGCCGCCGAAGCGCGCCTGGAATACCGGTTCGGCCGCCGCTTCTGGATCGTCAAGCCGTTCGTCGGCGTCATGGGCACGTCGGACTTCGGCGGCTACGCCTATGGCGGCATCCTGATGGACCTCTATTTCGGCAAGCACTTCGTGCTGACGCCGAGCTTCGCGCCCGGCCTTTATGCTCACGGCAGCGGCAAGGACCTCGGCTATCCGATCGAGTTCCGCTCGCAGATCGAAGCGAGCTGGCGGTTCGACGACCAGTCGCGGCTCGGGCTGAGCTATAGCCACATGTCGAACGCCCATCTCGGAGATAAGAATCCCGGTGTCGAATCGCTGGCTCTCACCTATGCGATGCCGGTGTCAAAGCTGTTCAACCGGAAATGAGCCAGGCGATCGAGGCGAGGAGCGGCGGACGCGTTCTTACCGATGCGCTGCTCGGCCACGGCGTCGACATGGCGTTTTGCGTGCCGGGCGAAAGCTATCTGGCGACGCTCGATGCGCTCTATGACGCGCGCAACCGCATCCGTCTGATCACCTGCCGCCACGAGGGCGGCGCGGCCAATATGGCGGAAGCCTACGGCAAGATGACCGGCCGGCCCGGCATCTGCTTCGTCACGCGCGGACCCGGCGCATGCCACGCAGCCATCGGCCTGCACACGGCATTTCAGGATTCGACGCCGCTCATTCTTTTCGTCGGCCAGATCGATCGCGGCGCGCAGGAGCGCGAGGCGTTTCAGGAAATCGACTACCGGCGCATGTTCGGGCCGCTCGCCAAATGGGTGGCGCAGATCGACGATGCGGCGCGCATCCCGGAAATGGTGAGCCACGCCTTCCACACCGCCGTCGCCGGCCGGCCGGGCCCTGTGGTGCTGGCGATACCGGAAGACATGCAGCGCGACCTCGTGTCCGTGCCCGACGCGGGGCCATACAAGATCGTGCAGCCGCATCCGGGCCCGGACGACATGGCCCGGCTTGCGGCGCTGCTCGCCGGTGCGGAGCGGCCGGTTCTGGTGCTCGGCGGTGGCGGCTGGTCGGCGGAGGCCTGCGCCGACATGCGCGCGTTCGCCGAAGCGTTCGATCTTCCGGTTGCCGTGTCGTTTCGGTGCCAGGACCTGTTCGACAATCGCCATGCGAATTACATCGGCGATCTCGGCACCGGAGTGAATCCGCTGCTGGTCAAGCGCGTGAAGGAATGCGATCTGCTCATGGTGGCCGGCGCACGGCTCGGCGAGCAGACCACCCAAGGCTACAGCTTGCTCGACCTGCCGCGGCCGCGGCAGACCTTGGTGCACGTGCATGCGGGCGCGGAAGAGCTGGGGCGCGTTTTCGCCGCCGATCTGCCGATCAACGCCGGTCCGGCGGGTTTCGCCCGTGCGGTGCGCGGCCTGAGGCCGACCAAGCCGGCCGCCTGGAGCGCGTGGACCAAGGCGGCGCATGCGGATTACCTGGAGAACCGCAAAGCCGGCAGCTCGCCCGGCGCCCTCGACATGAACGTGGTGATGCGAACCCTGGCCGAGAAACTGCCGCGTGACGCGATCGCGGTGACAGACGCGGGCAATCATTCGCTCTGGTTGCAGCGCTATTGGCAGAGCAGCGTCTATCGCAGTTTGCTCGGGCCCACGTCCGGCGCCATGGGCTACGGCGTGCCGGCGGCGGTGGCGGCGGCGGCCGTCGCGCCGGACCGGCGCGTGTTCTGCCTGGTCGGCGACGGCGGGTTCCTGATGACCGGACAGGAATTGGCCACCGCGCGCCAATACGGTTTGAAGCCGCTGATCCTGGTGCTGAACAACAGCTCCTACGGCACCATCCGCATGCATCAGGAGCGCGACTATCCGGGCCGCATCAGCGCCAGCGACCTGGTCAATCCGGACTTCGCCGCCCTCGCCCATGCCTATGGCTGCTTCGGGGCCAGCGTCTCCGCCACGAGCGAGTTCGC
>DASQHM010000189.1:0-7494 GCA_035632095.1 Candidatus Cybelea sp.
GGGCGTTGAGATGTTCCGCAAGCTGCTGGACCAGGGCGAGGCGGGCGACAACGTGGGCTGCCTGCTGCGGGGCATCGAGCGCGAGGGGGTTGAGCGGGGCCAGGTGTTGGCCAAGCCCGGCTCGATCACGCCGCACACCAAATTCAAGGCGGAGGCCTACATCCTGACCAAGGAGGAGGGCGGTCGGCACACGCCGTTCTTCACCAACTACCGGCCGCAGTTCTACTTCCGGACCACGGACGTGACCGGGGTGGTGCAGCTGCCGGCGGGCACCGAGATGGTGATGCCGGGCGACAACGTGACCATGGAGGTGGAGCTGATCGCGCCGATCGCCATGGACGAGGGGCTTCGCTTCGCCATCCGCGAGGGCGGCCGTACCGTCGGCGCCGGCGTCGTCGCGTCCATCATCGCTTGAAATTTATCGGCAACGAGCCCCGCGAAATGCGGGGCTCAAGCTTGAAAGAGCCAGTGTCATGGACAACCAAAACATCCGCATCCGCTTGAAGGCGTTCGATCATCGCGTGCTCGACCAGTCGACAAGCGAGATCGTCAACACCGCCAAGCGCACTGGCGCCAGGGTACGCGGCCCGATCCCGCTGCCGACCAAGATCGAGAAGTTCACCGTGAACCGCTCACCGCACATCGACAAGAAGTCGCGCGAGCAATTCGAGATCCGCACGCACAAGCGGCTCTTGGACATCGTCGACCCGACTCCGCAGACCGTGGACGCGCTGATGAAGCTCGACCTGGCCGCCGGCGTCGACGTCGAGATCAAGCTGTAAGGCCCGAGGAGCGACGGTCATGCGAACCGGTTTAGTTGCCCAGAAGCTCGGCATGACACGCGTCTTCACGGACGAGGGCGCGCACGTGCCCGTCACCGTGCTGCAGGTGGATCATTGCCAGGTGGTGGCGCAACGCACGGCGGCCAAGGACGGCTACGACGCGCTGCAGCTCGGTGTGGGTTCGGTCAAGGTGAAGAACCTGTCGAAGGCGGTGCGCGGTCACTATGCGAAGGCCGAGGTGGAGCCGAAGCGCAAGCTGGTGGAGTTCCGCGTGGCGGCGGATGCGTTGATCGAAGTAGGCGCGGAAATCACCGTCGAGCACTTCCTTCCGGGGCAATACGTCGACATTGCCGGGACCACTATCGGCAAAGGCTTCGCCGGCGTGATGAAGCGCCACAATTTCGCCGGTCTCGAGGCCAGCCACGGCGTGTCGATCTCGCATCGCAGCCACGGCTCGACCGGCCAGCGCCAAGACCCCGGCAAGGTCTTCAAGGGCAAGAAGATGGCCGGTCACATGGGCCATACGCGCATCACGCAGCAGAACCTTCAGATCGTGAAGACAGATGCGGAGCGCGGCTTGATCTGGGTTCGCGGCAACGTGCCCGGCGCCAAGGGCGCATGGGTGCTGGTCTCGGACGCGGTCAAGCGTCCGCGCCCGAAGGACGTCCCTTATCCCGGCGCCGTCAAGAAGGCGGCGGCTGCGCCCGGCGCGGCACCGGCCGCAGAGACCAAGGAGTAGGGGACATGCAGGTCCAAGTCAGCACCCTTGAGGCCAAGAAGGCGGGCACCATCGAGCTTGCCGACGAAGTATTCGGCACCAAGCCGCGCGTCGACATTATTCAGCGCATGGTGATCTACCAGCTGGCCAAACGGCAGGCCGGAACGCACAAGTCGAAAACCTATGGTGAAGTGCAAGGCTCGACCCGAAAGATCTACAAGCAGAAGGGTACCGGCCAGGCCCGTCACGGCGCGATCCGCGCCCCGCAGTTTCGCGGCGGCGGCAAGGCCTTCGGGCCGGTCGTGCGCAGTCACGCCATCGACCTGCCGAAAAAGGTGCGGAAGCTCGCGATGAAATCGGCGCTGTCCGCCAAGCAGCAGGACGGCAAGCTGGTCGTGCTGGACGATGCCAAGCTGAAGGACGGCAAGACCAAGGCATTGAAGGACGTGCTCGGCCGTTTCGGCTGGGCGTCGGTGCTGATCGTCACCGGACCGGAGGTCGACCAGAACCTGGCGCGCGCCGCGGCAAATCTTCCGCATGTGGATGTGTTGCCGCAGCAAGGCGCCAATGTCTACGACATCCTCCGCTGCGATACCTTGGCCCTGACCAAGGCGGCGGTCGAGCATTTGGAGGCGCGGCTGAAATGAACCGGGACAAGATGTACGACACCATCCTCGGCCCGGTCGTGACCGAAAAGTCGACGCGCGGCTCGGAGCACAATCAGGTGACGTTCCGCGTGCCGCTCGACGCGACCAAGCCCGAGATCAAGGCGGCGGTCGAGGGCCTGTTCAACGTGAAGGTCGTCGCCGTGAACACCCTTCGCGTCAGGGGCAAGCAGAAGCGTTTCAAAGGCCATTTGGGCCAGCGGTCCGACTGGAAGAAAGCGATGATCACGCTGGCCGAGGGCCAGAACATCGACGTGACGACAGGGATTTCGTGAGATGGCACTCAAGTCTTACAAGCCGGTAACGCCGTCCCAGCGCGGGCTGGTTCTGGTCGACCGGTCCGGGCTGTGGAAGGGCAAGCCGGTCAAGGAATTGTCCGAGGGCAAGACCTCGACGGGCGGGCGCAACCAGCACGGCCATATCACCAGCCGGTTCCGCGGCGGCGGGCACAAGAAGCGCTACCGCATCATCGATTTCAAGCGGGCGAAATTCGACGTGGCCGGCACGATCGAACGCCTGGAATACGATCCGAACCGCAGCGCCTTCATCGCGCTGGTGAACTACGCGGACGGCGAGCAGACATACATCCTGGCGCCGCAGCGCCTGAAGATTGGCGATCAGGTCATCGCCGGCGAAAAGGTCGACATCAAGCCGGGCAACGCCATGCCGATGAAGTCGATCCCGGTCGGCACCATCATCCACAACATCGAGATGAAGCTCGGCAAGGGCGGCCAGATCGCGCGCGCGGCCGGCACGTTCGCGCAGCTTATCGGCAAGGACGCCGGATACGCGCAGCTCCGCCTGTCGTCGGGCGAGCAGCGCATGGTGCGCGCGGAATGCATGGCCACGATCGGCGCGGTGTCCAACCCGGACAACCAGAACATCAAGATCGGCAAGGCCGGCCGCGTTCGCTGGATGGGTTTCCGGCCGCACAATCGCGGCGTTTCCATGAACCCGGTCGACCATCCGCACGGCGGCGGCGAGGGCAAAACATCGGGCGGCCGGCATCCGGTGACGCCGTGGGGCAAGCCCACCAAGGGCAAGCGCACCCGTCAGAACAAGTCGACCGACAAGTACATCATGCGACGTCGGCCGTCGAACCGTAAGACATCGGCGTAAGGAGAGGCGAACGTGACTCGCTCCGTCTGGAAAGGCCCCTTCGTCGACGGCTATCTGCTGAAGAAGGCGGAAACCGCGCGCAGCTCCGGCCGCAAGGAAGTGATCAAGACCTGGTCGCGCCGCTCGACCATCCTGCCGCAATTCGTCGGCCTGACGTTCGGCGTCTACAACGGCCACAAATTCGTGCCGGTGCTGGTGACCGAAGACATGGTGGGTCACAAGCTCGGCGAATTCTCGCCGACGCGTACCTTCCACGGCCACTCGGCCGATAAGAAAGTGAAGAGGGTCTGAGCATGTCGAAGCAGTCCGCGGCGCGGCGGCTCGCCGACACCGAAGCCAGGGCGGTCGGACACATGATCCGCGTCAGCCCGCGCAAACTGAACCTGGTGGCGGAGACGATCCGCGGCAAGGCGGCGTCGGTGGCCCTGGCCGAGCTGACGTTCTCCAAGCGCCGCGTGGCCCGCGACGTGAAAAAGGTGCTGCAATCGGCGATCGCCAATGCCGAGAACAACCACCAGCTCGACGTCGATCGCCTGGTCGTGACGGAGGCCCATGTGGGCAAGGCGATGGTGCTGAAGCGGTGGGCGGCGCGCGCCCGCGGCCGCGTCGGCCGCATCCAGAAGTTCTTCAGCAATATCACCGTGGTCGTCCGCGAACAGGGCGACGAAAAGGGCGGGGAGAAGTCGTAATGGGTCAGAAGGTCAACCCGATCGGGCTTCGGCTCGGAATCAACCGCACCTGGGACTCGCGCTGGTACGCCAACGACGAGGAATACGGGAAGCTGTTGCATGAGGATCTGAAGATCCGCCGCTTCCTGAGCGAGCGCCTGGCACAGGCCGGCGTCAGCCGCATCGTAATCGAGCGGCCGGCGAAGAAAGCGCGCGTCACTATCCATACCGCGCGTCCGGGCGTCGTCATCGGCAAGAAGGGCGCCGACATCGACAAGCTGCGCGGCGAACTGGCCAAGATGACCACCTCCGAGGTGCATCTGAACATCGTCGAAATCCGGAAGCCCGAAATCGACGCCAAGCTCGTGGCCGAGAACATCGCCCAGCAGCTCGAGCGCCGCGTCGCCTTCCGCCGCGCCATGAAGCGCGCCGTGCAATCGGCGATGCGGCTGGGGGCGCAGGGCATCCGCATCAACTGCGCCGGCCGGCTCGGCGGCGCCGAAATCGCGCGCGTCGAATGGTATCGCGAGGGCCGGGTGCCGCTGCACACCCTTCGCGCCGACATCGACTACGGCGTCGCCACCGCCAAGACCGCTTACGGCACCTGCGGCGTCAAGGTTTGGGTGTTCAAAGGCGAGATCATGGCCCACGACCCGATGGCCCAGGACAAGCGCCTGGCCGAGCAGGCCGGCAGCGGCGGCCGCGGTTCGAATTGAGATTTGAGGGAGTTCGTCAGTCATGCTGCAGCCGAAACGCACGAAGTTCCGCAAGGCGCACAAGGGCCGCGTGCACGGCGTCGCCAAGGGCGGGACGACTTTGAACTTCGGCTCCTTTGGCCTGAAGGCGGTCGAGCCCGGTCGCGTCACGGCGCGCCAGATCGAAGCCACGCGCCGCGCCATCACGCGCCACATCAAGCGCACCGGGCGTGTCTGGATTCGCGTGTTCCCGGACGTGCCGGTGTCGAAGAAGCCGACGGAAGTGCGCATGGGCAAAGGCAAGGGCACGCCCGAGTTCTGGATGTGCCGCATCAAGCCCGGGCGGATCATGTTCGAGCTCGACGGCGTTTCCGCCGCCTTGGCCAAGGAAGCCTTCGATCTCGGGGCCGCGAAGCTGCCGATCCGCACGCGGATCGTCGCCCGGATCGGCGAGGAGGCGAAACAATGAAATCGACCGACCTGGTCGGCAAGACCGCCGACGAGCTGAGCGACAGCCTGTTCGCGCTGAAGAAGGAGCAGTTCAACCTGCGTTTTCAACGCGCCACCGGTCAGCTGGAGAACACGGCACGTGTCCGGCAAGTCCGCCGTGACATCGCGCGGGTCCGGACGGCGCTGGCGGCGGGCGGCATGAAGCCGCCGAGCAAAGCGCCGGCCGAACCCAAGGCCAAGGCCAAGCCCAAAGCGAAGGCGAAGGCTCCGGCGAAAGCCAAAACGAAAGCCCCGGCGAAACCCCGGAGCAAGACGCGGACTAAGGCTTCGGCCAAGGCGGCGGGTTGAGGAGATAGGACATGCCGAAGCGAATTCTTCAGGGCGTCGTGGTGAGCGACAAGGGCGACAAGACGGTGGTGGTCAGCGTGGAACGCCGCGTCATGCACCCGATCTATAAGAAGTTCATCCGGCGCTCGAAAAAGTATCACGCGCACGATTCGAAGAACCAATTCAAGGTCGGCGACCAGGTTCGTATTCAGGAATGCCGGCCGATTTCGAAACTCAAGCGTTGGGAAGTGGTGGTCGGTGCGCAATAGACCGCCGCGATACGGTTACGAAGGTAGACGTCCATGATCCAGGTCGAGACGAACCTAGAGGTCGCAGACAATTCGGGTGCGCGCCGCGTGCAATGCATCAAGGTGCTCGGCGGGTCGAGGCGCAAAGTGGCGACAGTCGGCGACGTGATTGTCGTGTCCGTGAAGGACGCGATACCGCGCGGCCGCGTCAAGAAGGGCGACGTGCATCGCGCCGTCATCGTGCGCACGGCGAAGGAGATCCGCCGTCCGGACGGCTCGGCGATCCGCTTCGACCGGAATGCGGCGGTCCTGATCAACAAGCAGAACGAGCCGATCGGCACTCGCATTTTCGGGCCGGTGACCCGTGAGCTCCGCGCCAAGAACCATATGAAGATCATTTCGCTCGCGCCGGAGGTGCTGTGATGGCCGAGACGTTCAAGCTCAAGAAGGGCGACAAGGTCGTCGTCCTGTCGGGCCGCGAGAAGGGCAAGAAGGGCGAAATCATCCGGATGATCCGCGACGAGCGGCGCGCGGTGGTCGCCGGCGTCAACGTGGTGAAGCGCCATACGCGGCCGGCGGCGGGAAACCCCGGCGGCATCGTGGAAAAGGAAGCGCCGATCCATTTGTCGAACCTGGCGATCCAGGATCCGAAGGACGGCAAGCCCAGCCGCATCGGGTTCAAGTTTCTCGATGACGGCCGGAAGGTGCGCGTGGCGAAGCGCTCCGGCGAAGTCATCGACCTTTGAGGACGACTACGATGGCCGATACGCGATTGAAGCAGCACTACGACGCGGTGGTGCGCAAGGCGCTGACCGACCGGTTCAAGTACCGGAACGCGATGGAAGTGCCGCGCATCACCAAGATCGTCATCAACATGGGTGTTGGCGAGGCGGTGAATGATTCGAAGAAGGTTCAGGCCGCCGTCGGCAACCTGGAGGCGATCGCCGGCCAAAAGCCGGTGGTGACCCGCGCCGCCAAGTCGATCGCGACCTATAAGTTGCGCCAGGGCATGCCGATCGGCGCCAAGGTCACGCTGCGGCGCGACCGCATGTACGAATTCCTAGACCGGCTGGTGAACATCGCGCTGCCGCGCGTGCGCGATTTCCGCGGCCTGTCGGGCAAAAGCTTCGACGGACGCGGCAACTACGCCATGGGACTCAAGGAACAGTTGGTGTTCCCGGAAATCGACTACGACAAGGTCGATAGCGTCCGCGGCATGGACATCATCATCTGCACGACGGCGAAGACCGACGAGGAAGCAAAAGCGCTGCTCGCCGGCTTCAACATGCCGTTCGTCAACTGAGGCGGGACCGCAAGCATGGCGAAAAAGAGTTCGATCGAGAAAAACGAGCGTCGTCGCCGGTTGACGAAGCGCTTTGCGGCGCGCCGCGCCCGCCTCAAGGCGGTCGCCGACGACGAAAATCTGCCGGCGGAAGACCGGTTCAATGCGCGCCTGAAACTCGCGCAGCTGCCGCGCAACTCCTCGGCCACGCGAATCAAGAATCGATGCGAGGTGACCGGGCGTTCGCACGCCTTCTATCGGAAGGTGAAGATGTCTCGCATCGCATTGCGCGATCTCGCTTCCGCCGGGCAGATACCCGGCATGGTCAAGTCGAGTTGGTGAAGGAGAGCTGGATATGGCATTGAGCGATCCCTTGGGGGATATGCTGACGCGTATCCGTAACGGTCAGCGGTCGGGTATGTCGAAGGTCGTCACGCCGGCGTCCAAGCTGCGCGCGAACGTGCTGGAGGTCTTGAAGAAAGAAGGCTACATCCGCGGCTACGAGCGCAATCAGCACGACGACGGCAAGGCCGAGATTAC
>DASQHM010000190.1:0-1960 GCA_035632095.1 Candidatus Cybelea sp.
TAAGCATGCCGGAGGCTGTCAGCAACGACCGCGTCGTGCCCGTGGCCGTGGACGTGGACAGCCCGATGAGCGAGTCCGACTACGTCGCGCAAATCCACGTGCTTGCGCCGGACGACGCCGATCCGGTCGTGGCGAGCTACCACCTGACGCCCGATTGCGGGCGCGCCTTCGTCGATTTTCGCTGCCGTCTCGGCGACGGCGCCAATCTGGTGGTGCTGGCGGTGATGAGCGGCGGCGAGGTGTTCAAGGCCGAACGCACCGCCACGCTGGCAGCGCCGGTAACCGGCGGATAGGACGGCGGGCATGTCAATCGCACGCATCGGCGTTCCCTTCGAAGTCAAGCGCGGCGACGTGTTCACAGTGAAAACCATGATCGCCCATGTGATGGAATCCGGCCACCGGCGGGACAGCGCCGGCCGCGTCATTCCGCGCATGATCGTCAACAAGGTCGCCTGCACCTACAACGGGCGCACGGTGTTCGAAGCCGATTGGCACGGCGCCGTGTCGAGCAATCCCTACCTTGCCTTCGATCTGCGGGCGAAGGATCCGGGCATCGTCGAAGTGACGTGGAGCGACGACGACGGCAAGGTCTACCGCGAGCAGGCGGCGCTCAACGTCGTATAGACCGCAGTTGCCCCGCGAGGCAAACGCAGTCGTGATCCCCTATAATCGTCCGATGCGCTAGAGCTTACGCTCAAGCATCACGCGTCTTAACCGCCGGTACGATCAGCGTCCCATGGCCGCCGCCGATCTTTCCTTTGCCGCAGCCGCCTTTGGCGGCGCGCTCAGCTTCCTGAGCCCTTGCGTCCTGCCGCTGGTGCCGGCGTATCTCTGCTTTGTCGCCGGCACGACGCTTGAAGGCTTGATGGCCGAGGACTCCGAAATCGCGGCGCGGCCCGAGCGCGTATTGATCGCGGCGGCAGCCTTCGTGCTCGGTTTCAGCACGGTATTCGTGGCGCTTGGCGCCTCCGCCTCGGCCGTCAACCGGTTGCTGGTGAGCAACCTCGACATCATCGGCAAGGTTGCCGGCGTCGTGATCGTCGTCTTCGGGCTGCATTACATGGGGGCGTTCCGGATCTCGTTTCTCAATCGCGAGATGCGGTTCATGACCGGCGCCGGCAAGACTTCGGCCGGCGGCCTGCTCGGCGCCTACGTGGTGGGATTGGCGTTCGCCTTCGGTTGGACGCCTTGCATTGGGCCGATCCTGGCGACGATTCTCACCATCGCGGCGAGCCGCGATTCGCTCGGCTATGGCACCGGCCTGCTTGCAGCTTACGCACTCGGCCTAGGGCTGCCGTTTCTCCTGGCAGCCTACGCCGTCAACCCGTTCCTTCGGTTCATGCGCGGGTTCCGCAAGCACTTACGCACGGTCGAAGTCGTGGCTGGCGCCCTGCTGGTCGTCACCGGTGCGCTGATCTTCACCAACAACCTCGGCCCGCTCGGCTACTACTTGCTGGAAGCGTTCCCTGCCTTGGGGCGGATCGGCTGACGCCGCGTCTCCTCAGCCGCGATGCGCCGGCGTCGCCAATTTCGCCGTGGCGGGCGCATCGGGCGAGATCGACGGTGAGGTGGCGTAGGTTGCGGGCGCGGCCCCGCCCGAGCGATGCGACGAGGCCAGCGAAATGCCGGCCAGCACCGCCACCAAAGTCACCGCCACGCTCCATCCGATAACCACGTCCCGCCACATAGCTCAATCTCCCGACAAATCCGCGCTGCATACGATCCAACACGCCGTTGATATCAAAATGCCTGCGCTCACCGAGATCAAACACCCGTGACCCGGGCGTGAAGAATGATCGCGGTCACACGACGCAAGGGGCGCCGTGTGCCGCGCGTCACATTAGTGGCGGAGAGCCACGGGCTCGATATCGCCACTGTGCCGCAATACGGCGACCCGCAGCTTTTCGAACGCCTTGTGCTCGATCTGGCGCACGCGCTCCTTGGTGATACCGAGCTTCGA
>DASQHM010000191.1:0-22646 GCA_035632095.1 Candidatus Cybelea sp.
TCGCGATTGATGCCGCGCATGATTTCGAAGATTTCCTGCACGATCAGGGGCGCCAGGCCGAACGACGGCTCGTCGAGCAGCAGCAACCGCGGCCGCAGCATCAGCGCGCGGCTGATCGCCAGCATCTGCTGCTCGCCGCCCGACAGCGTGCCGGCCTGCTGGCGGCGGCGCTCCTTGAGCCGGGGGAAATATCCGTAGATGCGCTCGAAATCCTCCTCGACCTCCGCTCTGCGGTAGCTGCGCGTATAGGCGCCGAGCCGCAGGTTCTCTTCCACCGTGAGGTTGACGAAGGTGCCGCGGCCGTCGGGCACGTGCGCGACGCCGAGCCGCACCACGTCTTCGGTCGCCTTGCCGTCGATGCGCGTGCCGTCGAACGTGATCTCGCCGTGGGTTTTCACCATGCCGCAGACGGCGCGAAGCGTCGTGGTCTTGCCGGCGCCGTTGGCGCCGAGAATGGTGGTGATGCCGCCTTCCTCGATGCCGAAGTCGATTTCGTGGAGGACCGGGCTCGGACCGTAGAAGGCCTGCAAGCCCTTGGCTTCGAGGATCTGGGCCATCAGTCGGTCGTCCCGAGATAGGCCCGAATGACTTCCGGGTCCTTCTGCACCGCCGCCGGCGTGCCGTCGGCGATCTTGCGGCCGAAATCAAGCGCGACCACCTTGTCCGAAACCCGCATCACCAGGTTCATGTGATGCTCCACCAGCAGCACCGTGAGATCGAGCCGCTGGCGGATGTCGTGGATCAAAACGCGCAGGCCGTCGACTTCCTCGTGGTTCAGCCCGCCGGCCGGCTCGTCCAGCAGCAGCAATTGCGGGTCGGCGGCGAGCGCCCGGGCCAGCTCGACGCGCTTTTGCGTGCCGAACGAGAGATCCATGACCCGGCGATTGGCGACGGATTCGAGATCTAGGAACGCCACGAGCTCCCGGGCCTTTTCGAGCAGGGCGCTCTCCTCGCGCTCCACCGTGGTCCAGCGCAGCATGTTTTCGACATAGGACGTGCGCGTGCGGCAATGCCCGCCGAGCATCACGTTCTGCAGCACGGTCATGGTGCGGAACAAAGCCAGATTCTGGAACGTGCGTCCGATGCCGAGCGAGGCGATGCCATGGCGCGGCGTTTCCAGGATCGAACGGCCGTTGAACAGGATTTCGCCCTTATCGAAGCTGTAAAGCCGGCTCAAGCAGTTGAAAAGCGTGGTCTTGCCGGCACCGTTCGGACCGATCAGGCCGACGATTTGCCCGCGCGCGACCTCAAACGACACGCCGTCGAGGGCGATGATGCCGCCGAAGTGCACGGACAAGTCGCGAATGCTGAGCAGCGGCCCCGCGGGCGCAGCCCTGTCTCCGGCGCGCGGTGCGCGCAGGGCGCTCGAACTCGAGCTCATGACCTCCCCCATTTGGCAACCCGCCTCACCGCGATGCTCCGCTTCGGGAACAATCGTGTCCGTATTGCGCGGTCGGCAACATGCCG
This sequence comes from Candidatus Cybelea sp., assembly GCA_035632095.1. Lineage (GTDB taxonomy): Bacteria > Pseudomonadota > Alphaproteobacteria > Ferrovibrionales > Ferrovibrionaceae > DASQHM01. Next base: position 1,468 of record DASQHM010000191.1, read on the forward strand.
CTCTCTCCCTGCTGACGACATCTCCCAATCGACTGGTCCCCGGTCTATCGCCGGGTTGAACGCCTAGGCACAAGATCAGGCGCGGACGCCCAAATTACCGCATCTTATTGCGGCCGCAAAAGTTTGCCCGTTCCCGCCAATTGGCGCAACGGAACAAATGAGCGCGGAGGATTTACGATATTTTCTGTCGCCGCGCCACCGAAATTGCCTGGACGTCCGGCCTCTGCCAACTCGCCTATGCCAAATCAGCAAATACCCCGACACCGGCCTCCGCCAGGGCGCGCCGCGCTGCGGAAAGCGATCCTTCACGATCGATGGCGCGGCAGCCGCTTTCGATCAATACCGTGTGAAAGCCCAAATGTTGGGCATCCAATGCCGAGTACAGGACGCAAAAATCCGTGGCCAGGCCGGTCAGGTATAGCCGTCTCAGGCCGCGCTCTTTCAGATAGCCGGACAGGCCGGTAGCCGTACTCCGATCGTTCTCGTAGAAGGCGGAATAGGAATCCACCTCCCGGCGAAAGCCCTTGCGCAGCACAAGTTCCACGCGAGTGAGGTCCAGATTGCGGTGCAGCGCCGCACCCGCCGTCCCCTGGACGCAATGATCCGGCCACAAGGTCTGCGCGCCATAGGGCATGGTTACCGTATCGAAGGGCGTTCGCCCCGGATGCGAGCTGGCGAAGGACATATGTCCCGGCGGATGCCAATCCTGGGTCACGATGATGTGTTGGAAGCGGGGCGAGAGCCGGTTGATCACCGGCACCACCGCATCCCCGCCCGCGACGGCGAGCGCGCCCCCGGGGCAAAAATCGTTCTGGACGTCGATCACCAACAATGCGTCGTCCGGTCCGGGCTGCATCGCATCGGTCATGATATTTGCGCGCTCGAATGGTGGCCCGGTGATTCTACCCCGGGCGGCTAAGCGTCGCTATCAAGGCCCGCGGGATACGCCCGGCCGCCGCGCCGCATGGGCGGCATGCGGGATGGCGCTTTCGCCCGGCGGCGCCCATGGGCTAGACTTTTCGTTTCTCGGACGGGACTTTGTGCGTGAGGGAGGAACGATGGTCGGAATCACGTCTTTCGGCGGTTATATTCCGCGGCTGCGATTGAGCCGCAAGGCGATTGTCGACGCCAATTCCTGGCAGAACTCGGCGCTGAAGGCTTACGCCAAAGCCGAGCGGGCCATCTGCAATTGGGACGAGGACAGCCTCACCATGGCCGTCGAAGCCGGGCGCGATTGCCTGAGCGGCCAGGATCGCGCCGGCGTGAAGGCGGTGTATTTCGCGTCGACGACCTTTCCCTTCGACGACCGCTTGAATGCCGGCATCGCCGCGGAAGCGCTGAACCTTGGTTCCGACATCACGACGCTGGACGTCAGCGCATCGCTCCGCGCCGGCACGTCGGGACTTATCGCCGCCTTGAAGACCGTGCAGGCCGGCGGCGGGCCACTGCTCTATCTCGCCTCCGACAAGCGCCGCACCAAGGCGGCAAGCCAGCAGGAGCTGCTATACGGCGACGGCGCCGTGGCATTGCTGCTCGGCGACAAGGACCCGATCGCCAAGTTCGTCGCCAGCCATTCCGAGGCGATCGATTTTGTCGACCACTATCGCGGCCACGGCTCGGATTTCGACTATGCCTGGGAAGAGCGTTGGATCCGCGACGAGGGCTACGCCAAGATCGTCCCGCCGGCGCTGGCAGCACTTCTGGAAAAGGCCAAGCTCAAGCCGGGCGAGATCACGCACTTCTGCATGCCCGTGACCTTGCGCGGCGTCGCCGTTTCGGTTGCCAAGAAACTGGGCGTCGGCGAGACGGCGGTGCGCGACAATCTCGACGGCCAATGCGGCGATACCGGAACGAGCCACCCGCTGGTCATGCTGGTGCATGCCCTGCAGGATGCGAAGCCGGGCGACAAGATTCTGATCGCTAGCTTCGGCCAGGGCTGCGACGCGATGGTGTTCGAGGCGACGGCGGCGTTGCCGAAGCTCGAACGGCGGAGCGGCATCAAGGGCGCGCTCGCGCGGCGCAAGCCCGAGACCAATTACAACAAGTACCTCTCGTTCAACAACCTGGTCACCACGGAAAAGGGCCTGCGCTCGGAAGTCGACAAGTGGACGGCGCTCTCGACGCTCTTTCGCAAGCGCGGCCTGTTGACCGGTTTGATCGGTGGCAAGTGCACCAAATGCGGCACCGTTCAGATTCCGAAATCGAACATCTGCGTCAATCCGAACTGCAACGCGATACACAGCCAGGAGGACCACCCGTTCTCGGACATTCCGGGCCGGGTCAACTCCTATACCGCGGACCTTCTCACCTTTTCGCCGGACCCGCCGGCCCATTACGGCATGGTGCAGTTCGCCGAGGGCGGGCGCATGATGGTGGACTTCACCGACGTGGACCAGGGCGCGATCCAGGTCGGCATGCCGATGCGCATGGTGTTCCGCATCAAGGAGCACGACGCGCAGCGCAATTTCACCAAGTACTTCTGGAAGGCGGCCCCCGCCGCCCAGACCGCAAAGGAGAACTGACACATGGCGAAGGGCATCAAGGACAAGGTCGCCATCCTCGGCATGGGCTGCTCGAAGTTCGGCGAGCGCTGGGACAAGGAAGCCGACGACCTCATGGTCGAGGCCTTCGAGGAGGCGATCAAGGACGCCGGCATCGAGAAGAGCCGCATCGACGCCGCCTGGCTCGCCACCGCGATTGAAGAGGTGCATGTGGGCAAGTCGGGCGTGCCGCTCGCCATGGCGCTCCGGCTCCCCTACATCCCGGTAACCCGCGTCGAGAACTATTGCGCCTCGGGCTCGGAAGCGTTCCGCGGCGCCGTGTACGCCGTCGCCTCGGGCGCCGCCGACATCGCGCTGGCGCTCGGCGTGGAGAAGCTGAAGGACACCGGCTACGGCGGCCTGCCGCAGCGCAGCCGCGGCGTGTTGAACTCCATGTTCTGGGCCAATGTCTCGGCGCCGGGTTCGTTCGCCCAGCTTGCCGCCGCCTATCGCGCCAAGCACGGCGTGGCGGCCGAGGACTTGAAGAAGGCCATGGCGCACATCTCGGTGAAGAGCCACGACAACGGCTCGAAGAATCCGAAGGCGCATCTTCGCAACAAGGTCACAATGGACACGGTGCTGAACGCGCCCATGGTGGCGGAGCCGCTCGGCTTGTTCGATTGCTGCGGCGTCAGCGACGGCGCGGCTTGCGCCATCGTCACCACGCCCGAGATCGCCCGCTCGCTCGGCAAGAAGGACCTGGTCTCGGTCAAGGCGCTGCAGCTCGCCGTCTCCAACGGCGTCGAGTCGCAATACAACTCGTGGGACGGCAGCTATTTCGCCACCACCCGCGTCGCCTCGACCCGTGCCTATCAGGAGGCCGGCATCAAGAACCCGCGCGAGGAAGTGAGCCTGATCGAGGTGCACGATTGCTTCTCGATCACCGAGCTCGTGACCATGGAGGACCTGCACATCTCGCCGGAAGGTGGCGCCATCAAGGACGTGATGGACGGCTTCTATGATTCGGACGGCAAGGTGCCGTGCCAGATCGACGGCGGCCTGAAGTGCTTCGGCCATCCGATCGGCTCGTCAGGTCTGCGTATGATCTACGAGATGTACCTGCAGATGCTCGGCCGCGCCGGCGAGCGCCAGCGCAAGGACAATCCGCGCTTCGGGCTGACGCATAATCTGGGCGGCTTCCCGCACCAGAACGTGTGCTCGGTCTCAATCGTCGGCCGCTACGAAGGCTGAAAGAGGGCTGTAAGCGGCTAGCGATCGGCGGTCAGCTCAAAACCAAGGGCCTCATGGTTCGACATGCTCGCCATGAGGCCCTTTTCTTGTTCCTCACCCTGAGCTTGTCGAAGGGTGAGGGACACCTCATCGCTTATAGCTGATAGCCAGCCGCCTACTCCGCCGCCTTGCCGGCGGCCTTGGCTTTCTGCTCGGCCTCATGCTTGGCGAACATCTTCATGGCCGCCTCGCGCTGCCTGCCGCCGTATTCCTGGCCGTGCTCGGTCACGAAGTCGAACGAGCCTTTCCGGTTCGCGTTGGCCTTGGCGAAATGCGGCATGACGTAGCGGGCGAAGAGCTCATAGTGCTTTTTCGTCGCTTCCCAATCGGCCCAATTGTGGGCGAGCTGCAGAAAGGCGCCGAATTCGCCCTGCTTGCCGTACAGCTGCTCGATCTTCGCGATGGCGTCATCGGGCGTGCCGATGACGCTGCCGCGGTCGTCGACCATGATGTCGATCAGGTCCTTGCCGCTGGTATCGCGCGGCACCAGCGGATTGATGCGGGCGAAGTAATCGGCGAATTTGGCGAGCCCGAATTTGACGTTGGCGCGGGCCTGTTCGCGCGTCTCGGCGATGTGCATGGGTCCGACCAGGCGGAGCGCCGACGGGTCCATCTTGCGGCCGTGCTCGGCGGCGGTCTCCTTGGCGATCTGCCAATTGACGCTGAGCGCATCGAAGCCGAAGGGGTTGGTCGCCGCGACGCAGAGCATGCCGACGCCGTATTTGCCGGCGACCCGGCCGCCGTGGGGCGTCACCGAGCTGGCGACGCAGACTTCCGGGCGCGGCTTCGTATAGGGCATGAGATGCACGCGCGCATTCACCAGGGTGTACCAATCGGTCTTTTCGGTGATCGTCTCGCCGGTCATGAGGCGCAGGATGAGATCGAGCGCCTCCACCATGCGGTCGCGCTGGGTGTTCGGATCGATGCCGAGCATCATGGCGTCCGACGTCAACAGGCCCGGCCCGACGCCGAACATGGCGCGGCCCATGGTCATGTGGTCGAGCTGGATCATCCGGTTCGCCGCCATGAGCGGGTTGTGATAGGGCAGCGAGATGACGCCGGTGCCGAGCCGGATGCGCTTGGTGCGCTCCGCCGCCGCGGCGATGAACAGCTCCGGGCTCGCGATGATCTCGAATCCGGCCGAGTGATGCTCGCCGATCCACGCTTCGTGGTATCCGAGCCGGTCCAGCCATTGCACCAGGTCCAGATCGCGGTGAATGGCTTGGGTGGGGTCCTCGTCCACGGGGTGGAACGGCGCCAGGAAAATGCCGTGACGCAGGGGAATGGCCGTCATTTATCGCGCTCCTGATCTTCTCTTTTGTTGCCGGCCGCCAAGATAAAGGCTCGAGCGCGCGGCGGCAAATCGTTGCGGCGGGACGCACTGGCGTTCGTTGCGGTTCCGCGTCATGCTTCCAGGCCCACATTCGAGGATGGCAGCAATGAGCAAACTGAAGATCTACGGCGTACCGTTCAGCCGCGCGCACCGGGCGCTTTGGATGGCCAACGAGCTCGGCCTCGAGTTCGAAAACATTCCGACGCATTTCGCCGACGGCAGCGCCAAGACGGCCGAATATCTGGCGATCAATCCAAACGGCAAATTGCCGGCGATCGACGACAACGGCTTCAAGCTCTGGGAGTCCATGGCGATCAACTGCTACCTCGCCAAGAAACACGGCAAGGGTCTGTGGCCGAGCACGCCGGAAGGCGAAGCTCAGGTGTTGCAGTGGAGCTTCTGGGTGATGACCGAGCTCGAAAAGTCGTTGCTCGCCGCCCTGCTCAATCGCGTGGCCTATCCGGAGGCGCAACGCGACAAGAAAGCCGCCGACGAGGGTGAAAAGGCGGCCCAGGCGCCGCTTAAGGTGCTGGACCAGGCGCTCGCCAAGACCGGCTATCTGATCGGCTCGAATTTCACCGCCGCCGACCTGAACGTCGCCGCGGTGCTCTCCTGGGGCAAGATGGCGCGGATCGACCTGAAGCCCTATCCCAATGTCGCGAAATGGCTCGATGCCTGCCAGGCGCGGCCGTCATTCATCAAGTCGCAGCCGAAGCGGGGCTGAGACGAGTTTGCCGACGGCGGGCGGTTGTTGCCGCCCGCCGTTGTCATGTCCGGATCGGCCTGGCCGCGAACAGCGGACCGTCGTCGTAGGCGAGCGCCACCAATTCGACGCGCGCACCGATCGGCACGCCGTCGCCCGCCTCGATCAGGCGGGTGGCAATGCGCAAGCCCTCATCCAAGTCGATGATGCAAAGACGATAGGGCGCTTCGTGGGCGAAGACCGCGGGGGACGCGTGCACCACGGTCTGCGAATAGATCGTGCCGAAGGGTTTGAGGTCGATCCACACGACCTCGCGCGACCAGCAATGCGGGCAAAACGGCTTCGGCGGAAAGCTGGCCTTGCCGCAACTCGCGCAGCGTGTCGTGCGGAATTCGCCCGCCAGCAGGCCGTCCCAAAAAGGTCGCGTCGCAACAGTGACGCGCGGCGGCAGGGGTCGTCTGCCCTCGCGCCGCAAGACCGGCAAGGTCACGCCACCGCCTCCATCACATGGATCAGCGCGGCGTTGTAGTTGCCGAGTTCGCAACTGGTGATGCCGATCTCGGCGCCCGGCACCTGCCGCTCGCCGGCGCGGTGGCGAAGCTGCTCGGCCATCTCGACGATGCTGTAAAGCGGCGTGCAATAGGGCGGATGGCCGCGCGATTGCAAGCCGCCCGACGTGCAGATCGGAATCCGCCCGCCGAGCGCAGTCTCGCCCGCGGCCGTCGCCTTCGCGCCCCGCCCGCGCGGCACCAGGCCGCAGGCTTCCGCCACGCAAATCTCGACGATGGTGCAGGGCGCATAGAGCTCGGCGAAGTCGATGTCGGCGGCTTTGATCCGCGCGTCGTCGTAAGCCGCGCGCGCCGCGCGGCGAGCGGCCTCGAACGCCGTCATGTCGTTCGGTACTTCGCTGATCTGATGCGCGCCTTCATGGTGAAAGCCGCGGCCCCGGATGTGCGCATAAGGCTTCTTCAGGCCGCGCGCCACATCCTCGCTCGCCAGCACGATGCAGGCGGCGCCGTCGGAACGCGGCGGCACCTCGTAAAGGCCGAGCGGCTCGACGATCGGCCGCTGTGCCAGGACTTCTTCGAGCGTGATGGGCTTGCGGAACTGCGCCAGCGGATTGAGCGCGGCATGGCGGCGGTTCTTCACCGCCACCATGGCGAGCTCCGCGCGCGTCGCGCCGAAATCGTGCATATAGCGCGCCGCGTCCATGGCGTACCAGGAGATCGGCGTGAAGCCGCAAGGGGTCTGGAAATCCACGTCGCCGGTCGCGCGTATGGTCGTGTTGAGATGCTCCGCCGTGGGAGCGCCGGTCTCGAAACTGGTGCCGAGCGCCAGCGCCACGTCGGCGCGGCCGGACGCAACCTGCTCCATGGCCTGATCGAAGGCGAGGCCGCCGGTCATGCCGTTGCCCAACACCTCCATCAGAATGCCGTCGCATTTGATGCGCAGGTAGTTGGCCATGAAGGTGCCGAAGTACATCTGCTTGGTATAGACGCGCGGATGGGTGAAGACGAGCGAGCCGATGTCGGACTTGTCGATGCCTGCGTCCGCCACCGCATCGAGCACGCAACCGGCGAGCACCTCGTGTTCGATCACTTGCAGCGGTGCGCTCTCGGGCTGCATCAGGCGTCCGCAGGGCACGGCCGCCGCGCCGATCACCGCGACCGGCCTAGCCACGATCCGCCTCGTGCGCCAGGATACCGGCGTTCTCAAGCGCCGCGATCTCGTCCGGCGCCATGCCAAGCAGCCCTTCGCAGATTTCGCGGTTGTGCTGGCCGAGGCGCGGCACCCAGCCGGCGGCCTGCGGTTGCGTTTCGGAGAGCCTGTACGGGCTGTTGGTGACCTTGAACGGGCCCGCGCCGTCGTCGCAATCGACCAGCATGCCGCGATGGGCGAGTTGCGCGTCGCCGAGCGCCTCGGACAGGGTCGCATAGCGCGCGGCCGGACAGCCCGCCGCGCGGAACGCGGTTTCGCATGCGGATGCGGTTCGCGCGCGCGTCCAGTCCTCGACCTGGGCCATGAGCTGCAGCCAATGGCGGGCGCGCTCGGGCCCGGTGGCGTAGCGCGGGTCCTCGATCCACTCCGGCCGGGCGACGGCGCGGCACATGTCGGCGAAGTTGCTGGCGGTGACTGGGGCAACCACGACAAAGCCGTCGCTCGCCTGCAGCGGCACGTAGATCGGCCGCGCGCGGTTGTTCGGGAATTGCACCGCCTGGGCGTCGTAGGGCATCAGGCTGATCATGGCGTCCATCAGCGCCACATCGACCATCTGGCCCTGCCCCGTTCGCTCCCGATGCAGCAGCGCCGATTGAATGGCCGATGCGGCAAGCGCGCCGGAGAGCACATCGGCCACGTTGGCGCCGGTATTGGCCGGCCGCGTTTCGCCGCCGGTCTGATAGGCGAGATTGACCAGATCGTAGCCGCTCGCAGCATGCACGATGGGCGCGTAGGCCGGCCGCTCGGCGCCCGGCCCGCTTTGGCCGAAGCCCGAGATCGAGGCGTAGACCAGATCCGGCTTTAGCGCGCGCAAGGTCTCGTAGCCGATGCCGATCCGGCGCGCCACGCCGGGGCGGAAGTTCTCGATCACGACATCGGCCTTGCGCACAAGGGCGTGCACCAGGGCGCGGCCTTCCGGTTTCGCCAAGTCAACGGCGATGCTCTTCTTGCCGCAATTGAGCTGGCCGAAATAGGCGCTGCGTCCGTCACGAACCGGCGCGGCGTGCCGGATGTGATCGCCTTCCGGCGGTTCGATCTTGATCACTTCCGCGCCGAGATCGGCGAAGAGCCGCGTGCAATAGGGACCCGCCAGCATGCGGGTGAAATCCAGCACGCGGATGCCGAACAGCGCGCCGCCCATGACGCTCAACGGCCGCGGAACGCGGGCTTGCGCTTTTCCATGAACGCGGTGCGGCCCTCGACGTAGTCTTCGCTGGCGAAGCACTTGTCGACCGCCGCCTGGGCCGCGGCGAGATCGCGCTTGTCCGGGTCTTTGGCGAGCTCGGCGACGCAACGGCGCACCGCGGCGATGGTGAGCGGTGCGTTGGCGCCGATGGTGGCGGCATAGTCGCGCACAAAGGCTTCGAGCTCAGCGACCGGGCGGACCCGGTTCACCAGGCCCATGACTTGAGCCTCGGCCGCGTCGAATTGGCGCGCCGTGAAGAAGATTTCCTTGGCGAACGAAGGCCCGACGATGTCGGCCAGGCGCTTGATGCCGCCGAAGGCGTAACCGAGGCCGAGCTTGGCCGCGGGCACGGCAAAGCGCGAATTGTCCGACGCGATGCGCAAGTCGCAGCAGAGCGCGACGCCCAAGCCTCCGCCGATGCAATAGCCCTGGATCATCGCGATGGTCGGCTTGGCGCAATTGATGATGGCGACGTTGGCCTTGTCGGAGATGGCGTTGTATTCCGCGACGCTGTCCTTGGAGGAGCGCTTCTCCTCGAATTCGGAGATGTCGGCGCCCGATACGAACGCCTTGCCGCCGGCACCCGAGAGCACCACGACGCGGATGGCGTCGTCGCGCTCGAACTCGCCCAGGATCTCCGGCACCGCCCGCCACATATCGACCGAGACGGCGTTCAGCCGCGCCGGATTGTTGAAAGTCATCCAGCCGACCGCGCCGTCCTTGCGCGCAATCATCCGTTCCGTACTGGTCTGCATCGCTGTCTCCTTAAGCCCACGCCGCGCCGATCTTAACCGAAAGCCGCCACCGCGGCGCAACTACCCCTCACCCGCTCGCTTCGCTCGCCACCCTCTCCCACAAGGGGAGAGGGAACGCGCCGAGTAACCCTCTCCCCTTGTGGGAGAGGGTTAGGGTGAGGTGTCATTTCAGCAACGCTTGCTGAATGCGAGCAAGCACCCCATCGAGGTTGCCCAGCACTTCGTGATTCCAAAACCGGATGATCTTGTAACCATCCGCCTCAATCCGCCCAGTGCGTGAGGTTTCGTCTTTGTCGGCGTGCTGACCGCCATCCAACTCGATAACCAGCCGCTTCTCTTGGCAGACGAAATCTACAATGAAGGAGCCGATAGGTTGCTGTCGGCGAAATTTGAACCGAAATAGCTGCCGATCGCGCAGGGCCGACCACAGCTTGCGTTCGGCCTCTGTCGAGTCGCGTCGCAGTCTGCGGGCCACTTCATTCAACGGCGCCCTCGGCCGCGCCAACCCGCTCACACGATCTTGCGCCGGCGTAGGTCGGCGATGGACGCGTCGTCGTAGCCGAATTCGCGCAGGACCTCGTCGGTGTGCGCGCCTTTCTCGGGCGTCGGCGCCGCGATGGTGTTCGGCGTGCGGCTGAGTTTCACCGCCTGGTTCACCACCTGCAAGGCGCCGAGCTTCGGATGGGTGACGTCGGCGGCCATGCCGAGGTGGCGCACTTGCGGATCGGCGAAGACCTCATCCATCTTGTAGATGGGCCCGCAGGGCACGCCGGCCTCGTTCAGAATGTCGATCCATTCGCGGCTCGACTTCTGCCGGGTGATCTCGGCGACGGCGGCGTTGAGCGCCTTGCGGTTTTTCGAACGCTTTCCGTCCGTGTCGAAATCCGGGTTCTGGGCCAGGTGCTTTCCGCCGATGGCTTCGCAAAAGCGCCGGAAGATGTGCGAACCGGCGGCAGCGATGTTGATGTGCCCATCGCTGGTCGGGAATACCCCGGTCGGAATGCTGGTCGGATGATCGTTGCCGGCCTGGCCCGGCACGTCCTTGGCGATCAGCCAGCGCGCCGCCTGGAAATCCAGCATGGCGATCTGCGCCTGCAGCAGCGACGACTGCACCCACTGGCCCTCGCCGGATACTTCGCGTTCCAGCAACGCCACGAGAATCCCCATGGCGCAGAAGATGCCGGCCGACAGGTCCGCAACGGGGATGCCGACCCGCACCGGCCCCTGCCCCGGCAGGCCGGTGATGGACATCAGCCCGCCCATGCCTTGCGCCACTTGATCGAAGCCAGGCCGCTCGCGATAGGGTCCGTCCTGGCCGAAGCCGGAAATCGACCCGTAGACCAGGCGCTTGTTGATCGGCTTCAGGCTTTCGTAGTCGATGCCGAGGCGGAATTTCACGTCCGGCCGGTAGTTCTCCACCACCACGTCGGCGCCCGCCGCCATGCGCTTGAACACGGCGACGCCGTCCGGCTCCTTCAGGTTGAGCGTCATGCTGCGCTTGTTGCGGTGCAGGTTCTGGAAGTCCGGCCCGTGGCGCGGGCCGCCCATGTCGCCGCCTTCGACGCCGTCGGGCAATTCGATCTTGACCACATCGGCGCCCCAGTCGGCCAATTGCCGCGCCGCGGTCGGGCCCGCGCGAACCCGGGTCAAGTCCAGCACTTTGAATCGGGCCAAGGCTTTCGATGCGATCGGAGCGGGCATCAAAAAAACTCCTGTTGCAAGACCATCATGTCGGCGCGCCGTCACGCAGAAGCGATCGGTGCCAACTGCTGCGGATCGAGCGACAACCACGCCTCGTCGCCGACGCGATAGATCTCGGACGGCGGCGCCGCGACCTTCAAGCGTAGCGCGCCGCCGCCGGGACTGACCACATAATCCCAGGATTCGCCGAGATAGGCCCGCTCGAGCACGCGCACTTCGAGCGCGACCGCGCCCTCGGCGACTGTCGGTTTCAGGGCATCGAGGCGCAGATTGTGCGGGCGGATCGAGAAGGTCACGTGCCCATGCAGCCCCTGAGCGCCCGGAACATTGACGCGCGGTACGGCAAAGCCGTCGAACTGCACCCGCGATCCGTCGCACCGGCCGTCGATGAAATTTGTGCGTCCGATGAAACCGGCGACGAACCGCGTCTTCGGCCGCGTATATAACGTGTGCGGCGCGTCGACCTGTTCGATGCGGCCCTGGTTCATCACCGCGATGCGGTCGGAGGTGACCATGGCCTCGGACTGGTCGTGCGTGACGTAGACGGTGGTGATGCGGAATTCGTCGTGCAGCCGCCTGATCTCGAAGCGCATCTCCTCGCGCAAGTTGGCGTCCAGATTCGACAGCGGTTCGTCGAGCAGCAATACGGCAGGCTGGATGACGATGGCGCGCGCAAGCGCCACGCGCTGCTGCTGGCCGCCGCTGAGTTCGGCCGGATAGCGCTCCGCCAAGTGGTTCAATTGCACGACCTCCAGCATCTCGTGGGTCCGACGCAGCACCTCGTCCGTTGGCAGCCTGCGGAGCTTGAGGCCGAAGGACACGTTCTGCGCCACCGTCATGTTCGGCCAGACCGCGTAGCTCTGGAAGATCATCGACATGTTCCGCCGCTCCGGCGGCACCGAGCCGGACGGCGAGGACAGGACCGCGCCGTTCATTTCGACCGTGCCTTCGCTCGGGTCGAAGAATCCCGCGATGATGCGAAGCGTCGTGGTCTTGCCGCAGCCGGACGGGCCCAGCAGCGACACGAATTCGCCTTCCGCAAGCTCCAGATCGACGCCGTCGACGGCTTTGAAGTCGCCGAAACGCTTGCCGAGCCCGCGCAGCGCCAGCTTGCTCACGCGCTTCTCCGCAGCATGAAGTCGCGGCCGATGACGCGGAATCCGAGCCCGGCAATGGCGATGGTGGTGACCAGCAGAATGGCGCCGAGCGCCGCGAGCACTTCGAAATTGCCCTCTTCCGAAAGGTCGAACAGCATGACCGAAATGACCCGGGTTTTCGGGCCGACCAGGAAGATGGCGGAACTGAGCTCGCGCGTCGCCGGTATGAACACCAGGATCCACGAGCCCGCGAGGCTCTTCTTCAAGAGCGGCGCCAGGACCTTGGCGATGGCGGTCAATCGGCCGCCGCCCAGGATGCGCACCGCCTCTTCCATCTCGGCGCTGATGCTGGCGAGGCCGGCGGCGCTGCTGGTGTAGGCGATGGGCAGGAACCGCGTGGTGAAGCCGAGGATCAGGATCGCGGCGCTGCCGTAGAGCGCGAGCGGCGGCGGCGCGTAGGCTGCGTAGAAGCCGATGGCGAGCACGATGCCGGGAATGACGAACGGCGCCATGCAGGCGAGCGCCAGCAAATTGCCGAATGGCACCAGCTTGCGATTGACCACATAGGCGATGGCAAGCGCCAGCCCCATGGCGGCAAAGGCCGCGGCACCGGAAAACACGAACGTGTTGACGATCGCCGATTGGGCCTGGGTCTGCTCGAACAGCAGGTAGCGGAAGTTGTCGAGCGTGAGGTTGCCGAGCGAGAACCCGCGGCCCCAGGCCTTGGCGAAGGCCGCCTGCAGCAGCACGGTCATGGGCAGCAGCACGGACAGCGACACGACGAACAGGGCGTAGCCGAGCATGACCCAACGCCAGACGCCGAGACGGATCAAGCGCCGCTCGCCGCCCTTGCCGGTGACGGAGGCGTAGCCCTTGCGCCCAAGCACGCGGCGCTGCAGCCAGAACAGCGCCACCGTGATCAGCAGCAGCGGCATGGCATAGGCGGACGCCTCCTCGACCTTCACCGGGTACTCGAAGAACTGCCAGAGCTGGGTCGAAACCACATGGAAGCGCGCGGGCAACGCGATCAAGGCCGGGGCGCCGAACAGCGCGATGGCTTCGAGAAAGCTGATGATCAGCCCGCCCAGGATCGCCGGAAACACCAGCGGCAAGGTGATGGTGAAGGTGGTGCGGAGCACGCCGGCGCCGAGCACGTGGGCGGCGTCCTCCATCTCGGACGAAACCAGATCGAGCGCCGAATTGGTGAAGACGAAGACGTAGGGAAACGAGGTAACAGCCACCACCAGGATCAGGCCCGGCATGGAATAGACGTTGGCGAAGCCGTGTTCGGCGCCGGTCAGCGCCATCCACACGCGATTGATCCAGCCGGAATTGGGGCCGGCCAAAAGGATCCAGCCGATGGCGCCGAGGTAGGGCGGCGTGATGAACGCGCCGAACACCATCAGCCGCACGAAGCCTTTCGCCGGCATGTCGGTGCGCGAAATCGCCCAGGCGATGGGGAGGCCGAATATGCCGGCAAGTGCCGCCACGCCCAAGCCCAGCGTCAGCGAGTTCATCAGCGCCTGGAGGTGGCGCACGCTGCCGTAGGCGTCAATGTAGTTGGCAAGGGTAAGCCGGCCGGTTTCCGCTTCCTGAAAGCTCGACAGCACGAGCCGGACCATGGGGCTCGCCACCAGAAAGACCAGCACGGCGATCATGACGACCCAAAGCAGCATGCTTGGATCGAACCGGCGGAGCCGGCGGGCGACCCGCTCGCCGGCGGTGAGGGGAACGGCGATGCCGCCGCTGCTCACGGCACAACCGGCCGCGCCGCTACACGCCGAACGTATCGCGCCATTGCTTGATGACCTCGGGGATGCCGGTTGTGATCTCCTGAATCGATGGGCGGATCGTCTTCACGTCCTTGGCCGACTTGCCGCCGCCGAAGGCCGGAACCTCGGGGCGCATGGATTCGCTGAAATGATCGACCCAGACCTTGGAGGCTTCGACGCTGAGCAGGAACTCCATGAACAGCCTGGCCGCGTTCGGGTGGTGCGCGCCCTTCATGATGCCGGAAGGCGCGATGATCAGCACCGTGCCGTCGGTCGGATAGATCATGGCGATCGGGTTGCCTTTGGCCGCGCTTTCCAGCGCCGTCGCCGCCGGGCCGCTGCCCGCCACGAGACGCTCGCCCGCGTTCAGCATGGTCACCGTATCGTTGATCGAGCGGCCGATCTGCGGATTGTTGGCCTTCAGCTTTTCGAAGAAGTCCCAGCCGTAGAGTTTTCTCAGCGTCAGCGCCCAAGTGCCGACGTAGCCGCTGAAGCCGGGATGGCCGAGCGCGATCTTGTCCTTCCATTTCGGATCGAGCAGGTCGGTCCAGTTCTTCGGCGCATCCGCCTCCTTGAGCTTCGCGGTGTTGAAGGCAATGCCGATCAGCCCGGCCGAGGTGACGTGGTAGAAGCCGTCGGGGTCGATGTTCTTGTAGATGTCGAGCACTTTCGACGCGTTTTCGGGCACGTATTTTTCCAGCAGGCCCTTTTCCTTCAGATAGACGTAGTGGCCCACGTCGGTTGAACTCAGCACGTCCACCTGCATGGCGCCGGCCTTGATCTCCTGGCTGACGCGCTGGAACGCCACCTGCGCCGTGGTCCGCACCACCGCCACCTTGATGCCCGGATACTTCGCCTCGAACGCGCGGCCAAGGGCTTGCGCCGTGATGTCGTCGGAATGGGCGGTGTACCAAGTGAGCTCACCCTCTTTCTTCGCCGCTGCGTAAAGCTCGGCTTCGTGACCCGATTGCGCCGGCGTTTGCGTGACGAAGAACATCGCCGCCACAAGCCCGGCCGCGACAGACATCATTTTGGTAAGCATGGTCCCTCCCCTTAGACCTGCCGCGGCCGTTCAGCGTCCGCGGAACTTCGGCGGGCGTTTTTCCGCCCACGCCGCTACGCCCTCCTTCAAATCCTCCGACCGGGCCGTCGCCGCGATGGCGCGCGACAACGCGCCCTCGTCCAGCTCGTTCCGCGCGATCTCGTTCAACGCCCGCTTCATGCCCTGCACGGCGAGCGGCGCCAATTCGAGCAACAATTCCGCCAGTTCGTCGACCCGCGCGGCCAGGCGGTCGGCGGCGACGATCTCGTCGAGAAACCCGATCCGCAACATCTCATCCGCGTCGATGGTCACGGCGGTCAGGAACAACCGCTTCGCCGCCGCCAAGCCGAGGCGGCTGACGTAGCGTTTGAGGCCGCCCTTGTAGTAGTGCACGCCGAGACGGGCGGCGGGCATGCGGAACTCGCACGCCGGCACGCCGATGCGGAAGTCGCAGGCCAGCGCCAGGTCCGTGGCGCCACCGTAGACGCCGCCGTTCAAGGCGCAGATGGTCGGCTTGGATAAGCGCTCCAGCCGGTCGGTCAGCGTCTCGAAGGAAATCTCGTGGTCCGCGCTGTCCTTCGCACGCGGCGTGCCGATGGCGCCGATGTGATAGCCGGCGCTGAAGCTCTTGCCCGTGCCGGTCAGCACCAACACGCGCGCCTCCGGGTCCGCGTCGATCTCCGCCAGCATGCGAAGCAACGCGGCGATGTCGTCCGGCTCGAGGCGGTTGTGCTGGCGCGGCCGGTTGAGACGAATGGTCACCCGCGCGCCGTCCCGCGAGAGCAGCGGCGCACCCCCCGCCGCATCTGTCTCTTTCGCGGCCGCCCGGTTCACGTCAGCCCTCACTCCGGCCTCAGACTTCGACCATGCGCTGCACGACGGGCGGGCCCGCCATGTAAGGCCCCATCTTGCGGCCGAGGTCCTTGAAATAGTCGGTACTGCGATGCAGTTCGGTCGCGGCCTTGTCTTCGTAGCGCTCCATGAAGACGTAGGTCTGCGGGTCTTCGCCTTTGCAAAGCGTGTAGAGCTTGCAGCCCGGTTCGTTGGCGTTGACCTTGGCGACCAGCTCCTTGGCCACCGCCTCGAAATCCTTCTCGCTTCCCGGCTTCACTTTGATGGTGGCGACGATTGCCAGCACGGCGTCCTCCCGTTTCATTGCGTTCGCGTTCGGTTCCCGGGCGACTCTAGCGCACGCCGAGCCGGCCTTGCGAGCGAAGATTCGCCTTTGCAGGCCGCCCGGCGGCATACCAGACTGTGGGCCATTCACCGCGATGCACAAGGAAAACGGCCGTGAGCTACGAGCAGATCATCTACTCCGTCGAAGACAGCATCCTCACCGTTACGCTGAACCGCCCCGACAAGCTCAACGCCTTCACCGAGCGCATGCGCCAGGAATTCATGGACGCGTTCGACCAGGCCGACGAAGACGACGACGTGCGCGCGATCATCGTCACGGGCGCCGGCCGGGGCTTCTGCGCCGGCGCGGACCTGTCGGCCGGCGGCAAGACCTTCGACCGCGCCGCGCGCGGCGGAACGAAGGAAAGATGGCGCGACGGAGGCGGGCTGGTTTCGCTCCGCATCTTCGAAAGCAAAAAGCCAGTGATCGCCGCCGTGAACGGACCCGCAGTCGGCGTCGGCGTCACCATGCAGCTGCCCATGGACATCCGTATCGCATCCACCGAGGCGCGCTTCGGTTTCGTCTTCTCCCGCCGCGGCGTCATGCCGGAAGCGTGCTCCGGCTGGTTTCTGCCGCGCATCGTCGGCATTTCCCAGGCGCTGGAATGGGTCTATTCCGGCCGGGTATTTTCCGCGCAGGAAGCGCTCGAGGGACGCCTGGTGAAAAAAGTCGTGCCGCCCGCGGAATTGCTGCCGGCCGCCCGCGCCATCGCCCGCGAAATCGCCGACAACACCTCCGCCGTGTCCATCGCCGTGTCGCGGCAATACTTATGGCGCATGCTCGGCGCCGACCATCCGATGGAAGCACACAAGATCGATTCGCGCGGCATTCCCGCGCTTGGCGCCGGCGCCGATGCCTACGAAGGCGTGAGCTCGTTCCTGGAGAAGCGGAAGCCGAAATTCACCATGCGGCCCAGCAAGGACATGCCGGACTTCTATCCGTGGTGGAAGGACCGGCCGTTCGAGTAGCCGGCGTGGAGTCCCCATCGGCGCGCGAGCGCGCCGATGGGGTTCATGCGATCAGGCCACCGCGCGCGCCTGTTTTGGCTTCAGGTGCTTGACCCGCGGCATGACTTCCTTGGCGATCAGTTCCATGGAGTGCTGCCATGCCCGCGCGTTCTCCGAATAGTCGAAGCAGAACATGAGCAGGCAGCCGAAGCCGCCGAGCTCCGCGTAGACCTTTTCCAGCTTCGCCGCGACGGTGGTGGGCGATCCGATCAGCCAGTTGTGCCTGGCGCAGTATTCCGGCGTCACGTCGGAATCGGGCACGTCGGGCTTGTGCTTCAGGAACTCGAGGAAGCCGAACTGGCCGAGCAGCGGCAGGAAATATTCGCGGTACATGCGCCCCATCATGCCGCCGACCGAAAGCTTCATGGCTTCCGCGTCCGTGTCGGCGACGAAGATCTCGCGCACCATGCGCCACTCGGCGCGGCTCGGATTGCGCCCGCTCTTGCGCGCGCCCACCTCGACTGAATCCCAATGGCTGCTCACATAAGCCGGATTGAGGTTGAGGCTCATGGGAATGAAGCCGCGCTCGCCGGCAAGCTTCAGCGTGTCGGAATTCTTGCTGAGACCCGCGACGCCGATCGGCGGATGCGGCTTCTGGAACGGCTTGATGTGGGGGCGCAGCACGCCGAACATCTCGCCCGGCTTGTCCACCCTCCAATATTTGCCTTCATAGTGGAACGGCTCGTCGCTGCTCCAGAGCTTCAAGATGATGTCGAGGGATTCGCGCGTCATGTCGCGGTTCTGCCCGGACATGCCGTCGACGTTGAACATGGTCCAGTCGCTCGGCAGGCCGCTCGCCGCCACGCCGAAATTCAGGCGGCCCTGCGACAGGTGGTCGAGCATGGCGACCCGGTTCGCCAGTTCGGCCGGATGATGATACGGGAGGAGAAAACCGCCGGGTCCGATGCGGATGCGCTTGGTCTGCATGAGCGCTTGCGCCACCAGATAGTCGGGCGTCGGATTGGGCTCCCAGGGCGCCGTGTGATGCTCGCCGATCCAGGCTTCCTGAAAGCCGAGTTCGTCGGCCCAGCGCAATACCTGCAAGTCCCACTGTTGTCCGTCATAGAGACTCCGCTCCGGCGGATGGGACGGCATGGTGAAAAGACCGAGGTCCATTGGTTTCTCCCTGATGAATGCGATTTACGGCGAAAGCGCGTTCGGCGTGGATCCCTTCGCTGTGGATTGTGCCAAGAGTGTCGCGCCGCGCACCGGCAGAGGCAAGGCGCGCAGGCGAAGCGCGCGCGAATTACGTCGGCGCTAACGGCGAACCTGCCATGTCCAATTGGTGTGGCCGCGGTCGCGTCGCTCGACCATATCCAGCGCGAGGTCGCGATCGAACGCGGCGGCCGAGCCTTGCCACAGGCCGTTCCAGGCATCGAACACCGCGGGCGTGACGCCCGCCCGGCCGTCCATCAAGCGCCAGCCCGGCGAGCGCACGGTAGCCCTGTCCACGTCGCCGTCGAACGTCGCATCGTCGCCCGAGCCGCGCAGCATAGCGGCAAGCCACATCGCAAAACCCAATGCGCCGCGTTGATTCGCCGTGCCGAGCAGCGATGCCGTTTCCTCCTGGACCTGCAAGCCGATGAGCCGGCCGGTGAAGGCGCCGAGGCGCGCGGCTTCCGCCTCGCCGAGGAACGCGCACAGCACCGGCAGGAAGTTGCGGATATAAGCCAGAGCGTAGTTGCGTTTGGCCTTGGCGACCCGCTCCGGCGTCGGCCATGGCAGCTTCGGCGCAAGGGAAGGATCGAAGCGCGGCCCGCGCTCGTTGCGGACGCGCCTGAGGCGCTCGTCCGGTGCTAGTTCCCGATCGTGCAGCTTGAAATACCCTTCGAGGCCCGGCTCGCCGTCGGTGGTGATGCTGGTGCAGACAAAGCCGAGGCGCGGCTCGCCGAGGCTGACGCCGCAATGGGCGTGAAAGCCGCGCGGCATGGCCAAGGCCACCGCGGTCGGCACGGCGGCGATGGCGGCGCCCTCCCAGATCCAGCGCGGCGGCGGGTAGCGCACCCAGCACTTCTCCGGCGATTCCGGCATGATCTCGACCTTCACGCCGCCGGACAGGTTCGAGAGATAGATGTAGCGCGCGGCGGCCACCGCCGGCGGCAAGCCCTCGAGGCCAAGCGAACGGATGCCGGCGAGAAACTTTTCTTCGTGCTGCGTGCGGAACAGACGGAACACGGCTTCCGCGGCAATCGCCTCGCCGTGCTTTTGCAGCACGGCCAGGATCAAGCCGATCAGGTAGTGATGATGCATGCGCTCGGCCGCGGCCCAGCAGCGCATTTCGGCGGGTAGGGTTGCGTCCATAGCGCCATTCTGCGCGCCAATTGCCAGCACGCCAACAACGACCGATGATACGGGCCGCAAAGATGCCCATGCCTCCATGACCCAAGCACGATCCCTCCCGCGCGCGCCCGAACCGCTGCCGGAAGGCAATGTGGTCATCGGGCTCAACGCCGCCATCGTCTCGGTGAGCGGCGATGAGCCGCGCGTGCTCACGGTGCGCCGCGTGCACCATGCCTTGGCCGTCGACGGCGGCACGAGCGATGCGGCCGGGCACGTCGGGGCCGAGGGACCGGACGCGCTACCTTTCGGGCCGTTCGAGCCGACGCGCCATCGCACCCTCGACAGCGGCTTGCGGCAGTGGGTCGGCGAGCAGACCGATCTCGAACTCGGCTATGTGGAGCAGCTCTACACCTTCGGCGACCGCGGCCGCGACCCGCGCGAGCGCGAAGGCGGGCCCCGCGTGGTCTCGGTCGGCTACCTGGCGCTCGTGCGCGAGGCCAGACTCGCCGGCGCGGGCGAGAGCTTCTGGCACGACTGGTACCGCTATTTTCCGTGGGAGGATTGGCGGCAAGGCCGCCCTGCCCTGCTCGACCGCACCATCCGGCCGCTGCTTGACCTTTGGGCCAAGGGGGCAACCGGCATGTCCGAGCGCCGTGAGCGCGCGTTGCGCATCGCCACGGCTTTCGGCTTCGGCGGTGCCGCGTGGTCGGACGAACGGGTGCTGGACCGCTACGAGCTTCTCTACCAGTCGGCGCTGGTGGCGGAAGCACCGCGGGACCAGGGCGAGCCGGTTCGAGAGGACATGCCGGCGCTCGGCACGGCCATGCTGTTCGATCACCGGCGCATCCTCGCCACGGCCATGGGCCGGCTTCGCGGCAAGATCAAGTACCGGCCGGTGGTGTTCGAGCTCATGCCGCCAAGCTTCACGCTGTTGCAGCTGCAACGGACCGTCGAGGCGCTGGCCGGCCAGCGCCTGCACAAGCAGAACTTCCGCCGCCTGGTCGAGCAGACCGGCCTGGTGGAGCGGACGGGCCTGCGCGAGAGCCGCACCGGCGGGCGGCCGGCGGAGCAATTCCGCTTCCGCCGCGAGGTGCTGCTGGAACGTCCGGCGCCGGGGGTCAGGCTTCCCGGACGGCGGCGTTAGGGGTTTGGAAAAGGGCGGAAAACCGCCATTTCAAACCCCGGAAACCGGCCGTAATACTCGCTCTTGACAGCGCGTAATACTCAATCCTAGCATAACGTCCATCGGCGAGGTGTGCTCGCCGGTTTTGTTGGGCCCTCTTATACTCAAAATGAGTACAAAGGAGCGAACCATGTCTCTCAACCCGTCGCCCTCGACCGAAATCGCGCCGATGCGGATTCCTCCGGGCCTATTCACGCGGGACATCGCGGAGCGCACGGCGGCGCTCTACGAACGGGTGCGCACGGTGATTCCGGCCGGCGAATGGCCCGCCTTCGCTCCCGACATCGACGCCATCCTCAAGCTGAAGCGCGAACGCAACGCGGTGATCCTGGCGCACAACTACCAGACGCCGGAAATCTTCCATTGCGTCGCCGACATCGTGGGCGACAGCCTCGCACTGGCGCGTGAAGCTACCAAGACCGACGCCTCGGTGATCGTGCTGGCGGGCGTGCAC
>DASQHM010000192.1:0-6037 GCA_035632095.1 Candidatus Cybelea sp.
CGTCGACGCCCCGCGGGCCATGGTTGGCGGATCGTTAAACATGAGTGAGCAAGACGTGAGAGCGAAGGCAGTTTTCGAGGCGGGGGACGCTGAAGCGTCGAAGTCGGTCCGTGATCTCGGACAGCTCGAGAGAGCCGTCGATGTCGCTACCAAATCGCTCATCGCCAAGCAGCGAGCCGATGGACATTGGGTGTTCGAGCTCGAGGCCGACGCCACAATTCCGGCCGAGTACATTCTGCTCCAGCATTATCTCGACGAAATCGACGATTCCGTGCAGAGCGCGCTCGCGCGGTACCTCCGGTCCGTCCAAGGCGAGCACGGCGGCTGGCCGTTGTTCCATGGCGGCGCCTTCGACTTGAGCGCCAGCGTCAAGGCGTATTTTGCGCTGAAGGCGGCGGGCGATAAGCCGGAGGAGCCGCACATGATGCGCGCTCGCGCCGCGATCCTGCAACGCGGTGGCGCCGCGCACTGCAACGTTTTCACGCGTATCCAGTTGGCGCTATTCGGCGAACTGTCGTGGCGCGCGGTTCCGGTGATGCCGGTCGAGATCATGCACCTACCGCGCTGGTTCCCATTTCATGTGAGCAAGATCTCCTATTGGTCGCGCACCGTGATCGTGCCGCTTCTGGTGCTGATGGCGCGGCGACCACGGGCCAAGAATCCGCGCGGGGTCACGGTGCAAGAACTGTTCGCTCCGGGCACCCAGGTCGACCCGCCGCGGGCGCGGGGATCGATTTGGGCCGTGCTCTTCAATGCGCTCGACGGCGTGTTGCGCGTCGCCGAACCGCGGCTGCCCGAGCGGTCGCGCCGGCATGCCATCGATAAAGCCGTCGCATTCGTTGTCGAGCGTCTCAATGGCGAGGACGGATTGGGCGCGATTTATCCGGCCATTGCCAATGCCGTCATGATGTTTGAATGCTTGGGCTATGCGAAAGACCATCCGCATCTGCTGATCGCGAAGGCTGCTTTGCGCAAGCTGCTTGTGCTCGATCCCACTCGCTCCTACTGCCAGCCTTGCGTGTCGCCAATCTGGGACACAGGCCTTGCGTGTCACGCTTTGATGGAGGCGGGAGGGGAGGCCGCCCAGCAATCGGCACGGCGTGGTCTCGATTGGCTGGTCCCGCGGCAAATTCTGGACGTTGCCGGCGACTGGGCGGAATGGCGCCCTGGCGTGCGGCCCGGCGGGTGGGCCTTTCAATACGCGAACCCCCACTACCCCGATGTCGACGATACCGCCGTCGTGGCCATGGCCATGCACCGCTTCGACGCCGTGCGATATCGCGGCGCGATCGACCGTGCCGTCGAGTGGATCGTCGGCATGCAGAGTCGCGGCGGCGGCTGGGGCGCATTCGACGCCGACAACACCTATCATTATCTCAACTTCATTCCCTTCGCCGATCATGGCGCACTGCTGGATCCGCCGACGGCGGATGTCTCTGCGCGCTGCGCCAGTCTCCTCGGTCAAATCGAGGCGACGGGCGACGAAGAGCGGTGCTTGAGCGAGAGTGTCGCGTACCTCTTGCGTGAGCAGGAAGAGGACGGCTCATGGTTCGGCCGTTGGGGAACCAATTACATCTATGGAACCTGGTCGGCGCTCTGCGCGCTGAATGTCGCAAAGCTGGAAAAGCATGCTCCGGCGTATCGGCGGGCGATCGAGTTTCTGGTGTCGCGTCAGCGCGAGGATGGCGGGTGGGGCGAAGACGGCGCTTCCTATTATCCCGATGCCCCCCGTGGCGAGGGTAAGGAGAGCACCGCCTCGCAAACGGCGTGGGCGCTTCTTGGTTTGATGGCCGCTGGCGCGGTCGATCACCCCGCGGTGGCGCGCGGCATCGATTTTCTCGTCACCGCGCAGAACGCGCATGGACTGTGGGACGAAGATTGGTACACGGCCGTTGGGTTTCCTCGCGTGTTCTACCTTCGCTACCACGGGTACCGCGCCTTTTTCCCGCTCTGGGCGCTTGCACGCTACCGCAACCTGCTGTCCGGCAACGACACGGCGGTCGCTTGGGGCATGTAATCCGACACCGCACGAGCCGGCGCAAGGCCTCCGATTAAAACCATTGGTTAACCATCTTGCGGGAATAATCGCCGCGTGCCCTACCTGGACGGCGAGATGACGTTCGACCCTGAAACCGGCGAATCGGCCTCGGAGCAGCCCCTAACGGCAACACCGCCATGCCCTGCGGAGCCGTTACGGCTGAGTTACCGCTCGCTGGCGGATCGTCTTGGGCTTTCGGTGAGTGGTGCAAGGGCTCTGGCGAAACGCCGGCAATGGGTCATCAGCCGCGACGACGAGGGCAGGACGTTGGTTCTCGTGCCTCCCGCCGAACTTGAGCCGCGCACCGAACGAAATTCCGCGCTCGCGCCGGCGGCCCCAACCCCTGCGGAGTTCGCCGCCCGCATTGCCGGGCTTGTCGCGGCGATCAAGGCCGAGCGTGAAGGGGAAGATCGTCTCTTAGCTCGGGAACGCACTTCCGCCACGATCGACTTGGCGGCCCTGACGCGTCAACTGATCGCCGCACGCGACCGAGAGCGTTTGGAATGGGAGCAGACGACCGATCTGCTCAAGGCGGAATTGGCCGAGGCGCAATCCGGTCTTGTCGCGATGAAGGCGGAAGTCGACGCGCTTGCCGCTCGGCACCGTCGCAATCTCGTCGATCTCGAAGCCGGGCATGCCGATCAACGGTCGATTTGGCAACTCGAACGCCGCAGGCTCGAGGCTACGATTGCGTCGTTGGAACGTAGCCGCCAGCGCAAGTGGAGTCCGCGCCGCTGGCTCGCCGCGACGCGGCCGGCGTGGCTTGTCGTGGTGATCGTCCTTGGCGCCTTCGGTTTTTCCATATCCAAGGACCATACGCGGGGCACGTCCGGCGCAATCATCCATCCGGTGGACGACGCGCACTTCCAGGCCGGCTGCGGGGAGGCGGATTGCGCCCGCGCGTCGGATTCCGTGCTGGGCGCGAGAACGCAGTTTCTTGTCGACGGATTTCTTGCCCACATGGCGCAAGAGTTGCAGGTGGCGTCGCCGCCTCGCGCCCGCATCGAGCCCTAGGCACGCGACGGCGGTCTGCTCAACGAATTTGTGGTTTCGTTCTTTCCAAGCTCGATCGGGTCACGCGAGGCCGACAAGGCCTTTGCCAACGCCGCGCCGACGGCGTCGGACACGGCTCTGCGATAAGTGGCGGAGAGCATGCTGACATGTGTGCCCTGGACTTGGGCGACTTGAACGTGTTCTGCGAGCTCACGCCAGCCGAGGTCGTTCGGCGCGCCTTGCTCATGAGCCGCGGTGCGCACAAGCAGGAGCGGCGCCCGCAACCGAGCGCCGGAAGAGCGCCACCGCTGAGCCCACTCGTGGATTGCCTGCAAGCGCAACTCTTGTCCCATGTGATGCTTTGTCCAGTATCCGAATTCGCCGAGATACCGCGACCAACCCTTGGTCATCGGCGACGTAAACAGCGCTCGAAGACCGGAGCGACGCACCACGTTCGTAGCGAACGGCGAAACGATCATCCCGAAGCGTTCGGCGACCATCCCTTGACGCGCTGCGCTACCCAGTCGGTTTACCGTCCACCAGGTGTCGCGCGCCATCCGGCGCAATTTGGTCATCGACCACCATGCCTCGTCGTTCGTCGCGGCCGGTGACGATGACCGTGATTCGCCGGTGCCCTGCGGCGGGGGTGGCATATCGATCAACACCAATTGCGCGACCGTGCGCTGCTCCTTCTCCAACATTTGCGCGGCGATGAAGGCGACGAGAACGCCGAACGAATAACCTATCAGGCAGACGGGTCCGGTCGGCGCTGTGGCACGAATTTGCGTCAGCGCGGCTTCGGCGATCCGATCGAAGGTCAGGCCGGCGCGAAGCATCTCGCGCCAATCCGGATACGTGATCATCTGAATGGCCGCCACGGGCAGGCAATCGGCGCGCAAGCCGGCCAGCCCCGGCGTATCGCCGCGCGCTCCGGGCAGGAGAAACACTCTTCGGCTTTCCTGCGATGGCACGGGATTGCGCAGCAGCCGATCCAGCGCCGCCGCCATATCCGCAGCAGTGGCTTCCGCGCTGAATGCATCGAGCGGCAATTGCCGCCCGGTTCGGGTTTCCAAGGCGAACACGAGTTCCAGCAGCCGCAGGGAATCGCCAGCGGCGTCCAGAAACGCGACGCCGGGGACCGGTGCCGATCCCAGCACGTGCCGCCATGCAATCGCCACGGCGCGCTCGGCGTCGATGGTCTGCCGCGCCGGCGTGATCTGGCCGGCCGATGTCGAAACGTTCGACATCCGCGACAAAGCGTGGATGATGCCCCCGCGCAAACGGCGGGAAGCCGGATCGATCGGCTCTTGCTTCGGGCTCGCCGCCTCGATCTTCAACAACGCTTGATGATCGACTTTGCCGCCGGGCAATAAGGGCAGCTCTTCAACCAGGAGCACGCGTGCCGGTTGCATGTAGTTCGGCAGCGAAACCCGAATCGCCCGCCGGATGCGATCCAAGAGAGCCGAGTCGTCGAGGTTGCTGGCTACGACGAAAGCCAGCAGGTTGGTCTCCTCGCCATTGCGCCGCACGGCGACGGCGGCATTGGCCACGCCGGACACGCGCCGGACAGCGTTTTCGATCTCCGCGGGCTCCACACGCTGGCCGTTGATCTTCACCTGACGGTCGACGCGCCCGAGGACCTGCAACAGGCCGTCCGGGCGAAGTCGCACCACATCTCCGGTTCTCAGAATGCGCCGCTTTACATCGATCGGATCGGGCAAAACCCGTCCTGAAGCGAGCCGGCCGTGCTCCCATTCTCCTAAAGCAACATATCGGCTGCGAAGCACGAGTTCGCCGACATCGTCTTGGGCACCGACGACTCTATCCTCTTGGACGATGGCAAACTCATGCTCCGGCAGCAGATAGCCGGCCGGCAGCGCAGCGTGATCCGACATGAAATCGCGCGGCACAAACCACTGTGCGATGGTAGATTCGGTTTGTCCGTAAGTGATCGCGAGATGGCAAGCGCTGGGCAGGGCTTCTCGCCACACCGCGCACTCCGTGCTCAACAATTGGTCGCCGAAGGTGCGTACGACGCGCAGGCTCTCAAGCGCTTCGGCCGTCGCCTTGTTCTCGAAAAGCAGGCGAAGCAGAGCCGGCACGCCCCAGACGATGCTGACGCGCTCATCGCGGATCAAATCCAAGAGATTGCTGGCGCCAGTGGCGGTGACGGAGACCACGATCTGCAGCGCTCCTCCCAGTAGCGCGATCACACTCGCCACGAGGCCAGCTGTCGTGCCGAGCGCGCCGAGCGACAGGAAGGAGTCCGCGGGACTTAGGTGCATGGCGATGATGTTGTTGCGGACCCTCGTCAGGATCGTCGCTTGCGACAGCACGATGCCCTTGGGCGCCCCAGTGCTGCCTGAGGTATAGAGGACGATCGCGGGCTCGTCCGGTCCCAGCGGCGTCGGTTTCCAGGCCTCTTCCTCCGGCGGCGTGGCGCCAAAGACGATGGGGCGGGCGCTATCGGGGAGAATCGACGCCTCGGCACAATCTTCGCTCCAGATCACGGCGGCATGAATCCCGGCGCTGCGCAGGATTCCGGCGTTTCTCTCTTTCGGATGATCGGCATTGAGGACGAGACAGCAACGCCCGGCCGCGAGACAGGCGAGCACCGCGATGACGCTCGACGGGGTGTTCTGCAGCAACACGGCAACCGCTCGTCCGGCCGGCGCGCGCGCGGAAATCGCGCCGGCCAAGCGTCGAATCTCGCGGCGCACTTCCGCATAGGTCAGGATCGCGGTGCCGTCGGAAAGCGCACCGGACTCCGGTATCGCTGACGCGATGTCCTCGAATAGTTCGAAAATCGATCGCTCGACGAAATCCGTGGATGGGATTTCGTATGCCTGCGACACCGGACCATCACGATCAAGTGGAACGGGCTCTGGCTGACGCCACGTCAAATCTTCTAACGGAGCCGACTCCAAGCGCGCTGAGATCGAGCTTTTGCTATTCAAAATAGGCTGGGTGCCAACCCTCCCTCACACCCGAATGCGACCGATAGTT
>DASQHM010000193.1:0-16149 GCA_035632095.1 Candidatus Cybelea sp.
GTTCACGGTATCTCCGATCACCGTGAAGGACATCCCGTGCTCGCCGCCGAGATTGCCGAGCACGACGGGGCCGTAGTTGACGCCGATTCCGATGTCGATGCAGCTCAGGCCGGCCGCGAGCCGCTCCGTATTCCACTCGGCAAGCATCGCCAGCATCAATTCTGCGCAGCGCAGGGCATTTCCGGCGTCATGCTCGGAAGCTTGCGGCACGCCGAAGGTCGCGAGCATCGCGTCGCCGATGAACTTCTCCAGCGTCCCGTCGCAGGCGAAGATTTGATTCGACATGCGGCGATGGTATTCGCGCAAGGTTTCCATGACCTGCTCCGGGTCCATCGTCTCGGCCAACCCCGTGAAGCCGACGATGTCCGCAAACAGCACGGCGACGTTCTGACGCCGTACCGGGCCAAAGGGTTCATCCTGCCGCGCCAGAATGTCGACAAGATTGGGTGAAAAGTATCGGGCGAGATTGGCGCGCATGCGCTGCGCCTCATCGCGCTGTCGGCGGATTTCGCCTGTCCGCACTATCTCTTCGACGGTTTTGCGGATCGTCACTTCCAGGTCGGTCATGTCGATCGGCTTGGTTATGAAGTCGAAGGCGCCGCGATTCATTGCCGTGCGGATGTTCGTCATGTCGCCGTAGGCCGAGACGATGACGGCGCGCCGGGTTGACGGCCGCTTGGCCAGCTCGGAAAGCAGCGTCAAGCCGTCCATCACCGGCATGTTGATGTCGGACAGAATGATCTCGATCTCCGGATCGGCCATTAGCATCTCGAGCGCCTGCGCGCCGTCGCGCGCGAAGCGGAATGCGAATTCGCCGGCGCGAATCTGGCGGCGAAACCGCTGGGTGATCAGCAGTTCAAGATCGGGTTCGTCGTCGACGACCAGGATCTTCGAGCCGTTCACAACCCTTCGCCTCCGGGCACACGGGCCTCGATGCGCGCCGACGCTAAGGAGGCGACCCGCATATGGATTCTCATATGGTCGGTTCCTTGCTTTCCGCTGGGGATTTTACGCCGCGCAATCCCCGCGGCAGAGTCAGAATGAACTCGGTGAATTCGCCCAATTGGCTTTCGACGGCGATGCTTCCCCCGTGTTCGCGCGTAACGATCTCATAGCTGATGGAGAGGCCGAGGCCGGTGCCTTCGCCGGTCGGCTTGGTTGTGAAGAACGGCATGAAGAGTTTGGCGCGCACCTCGTCCGAAATGCCGACGCCGTTGTCGCGCACGCGGACTTCGAGTTTTCCGCCGAGGTTGCGCGTCGACACTTTCAAGCGC
This sequence comes from Candidatus Cybelea sp., assembly GCA_035632095.1. Lineage (GTDB taxonomy): Bacteria > Pseudomonadota > Alphaproteobacteria > Ferrovibrionales > Ferrovibrionaceae > DASQHM01. The sequence continues at coordinate 1,275 of DASQHM010000193.1, forward strand.
GGCGAGAATTGCGGGTCGCCGCCGTCGCGCTTGCGCTTGTTGGCGGCATAGAAGCCATTACTGATCAGATTGAGGAAGACACGCGTCAAGTCCTGCGGCACCGCCGAAATCATGCCGGCCGCGGGATCGTAGTCGCGTTCGATGGTGATGTTGAAGCTCTGATCCTGAGCGCGCAGGCCGTGATAGGTCAGCACCAGCGCGTCCTCGATCAACGCGTTGAGGTCGGTGTCCTGCAGCTCGCCGCTGCCGCCACGCGAATGCAGCAGCATGCTCTTGACGATACCGTCGGCGCGCCGCCCGTGCTCCCCGATCTTGCCGAGGTTGGTGACGAGCGTTGCCATGATGTCGTCGATTTCCGCCCGCGTCGCCGGGTCGGTGTTGCCAGAAGTCTTGGCCACCATGTCCTTCAGCTCGGCCAGCAGGTCGGCAGAAAGGCCGGCAAAATTGTTGACGAAGTTCAGCGGGTTCTTGATTTCATGCGCGATCCCTGCGGTAAGCTGGCCCAAGGACGCCATCTTCTCGGATTGGATCAGGCGGTTCTGCGCCGCCTTCAAGTCCTCGAGCGAGCGCGCGAGATCCTGCGTGCGCGCTTTTACCCTGCTCTCAAGCTCGGCGTACGACGCATGGAGACGCCCGGCCATGTCGTTGAACTGATCGGCGAGCGCCTCAAGCTCGTCGCCGGTCTTGACCGTGATGCGCTGCGCGAGATCGCCGCCGCCGATTCGCGCCGCGCCTGCCCGCAATGCCTGGATGGGCACCACCATCTTGCGGGCAAGAAAAAGCCCCGCAAGAATGGCGAGCAGCAGGCCGGCAAAGAGCAGCGCGCCGGAGCGTTCGATCGAGGCGTAAAGCGGAGCATAGGCCTCGCCGAGCGGCAATTCGACAAAGACCAGCCAGCCGAGCTGCTGGATCGGCGCATGGGCGGAGAGAACCTCGCGCCCTTGAATGTCGCGGACCGCCTGCGCCTGCTGCGCCGTGGCCCCGGACATTTCGCTGCGCGCCGCCCGCACTTGGGGAAGCTGCGACAGGTCGGTGTCGCGCAGCACAAGGCTGATGTCCGGATGGGCAATCAGGCGTCCCATGCCGTCCACCACGTAAGCACGGCCGTTTTCGCCGACCTTGATTTGCGAGACAACATCCCAGATGAGCTTGAGATTGACTTCGGCGATGCTGACGCCCGCGTCGCGCCTGGCGCCAGCCACCGCCAACGTCATGTACGGCTCGGAGCCGCCGCGAAAGTATACGGGACCATACCAAACCTTGTGCGCCACCGCCTCGACGAACTTCGGCTCGCGCGAGAAATCAGCCTTGCTGTCGATCACGTTTGTATCCAGCCGCGAGACGCGCAGCCGCTCATGCCCGGTTGCGTCGAGTTGCGAGAGTTCGGTGATCGCCGGGACCTGGCGCAGAAGGCGCAGCGCATCGAAGCTGTGCTGTTCCAGCGTGTCCGCCGTCCAAGGCAGCTGCGTGGTCCATCCGAGCTCGCTCTGGATTTCCTTGACGAACTGCTCAATCTTGGCCGCCGCCGCCACCGCCTGTTCGTGCTGGATGCGGACCAGCGAGGCCCTGTGCTCTTGATAGGAGAACCAGATTTCGAACAGTCCGTTGGCGAGGAGCGCCACCAGCACCACGGCGACAAAGAGCATGACGTATTTGCGGAACAGCCGGCCGCGGACTTTCGGCGCGGTCGCTGCATCCGCGGACGGACGCCGAGGCAGGCTGACGGCTTCGCTCACGCGATCTCCAATCGAAGCGGCATTTCGAGGCTTCCGGTAACTCCGAGCATTGATATGCCGAAATACGTTAGCAGAGCCGATCCATTTCGCGACATCAAAGCGGCCGACCCTTCGACATTCCACGGCTCAGGGCTCATGCTAGACGCATGGGGAACGAGTCGAGCCCGGCGGCATCCGCGATCCTGACCCTCGATCTGGCCGCGCTGGCGGAAAACTGGCGGCGCCTGTGTCGCCTCGCGGAAGGCGCCGAGGTCGCCGCCGTAGTCAAGGCGAACGGCTACGGCATCGGGGCCGCGCCGGTCGCAAAGGCCCTGCGGGCCGCCGGGTGCCGCAGCTTTTTCGTGGCGCACGCCAGCGAAGGACTGACCCTCAGGCGCACCCTACCGGATGCGGACATCTACGTGCTGCACGGATTGCTGCCGGGAGAGGAGCCGGCCGCACAGGCCGCGGGGCTGATCGCGACGCTCAACGACCTGCCGCAGATCGATATCTGCGCCGCGCTCGGCCGGCGCGGGCGGCCTTTGCCGGCAGCGCTTCACATCGATACCGGGATGACGCGGCTCGGCTTGAGCGAGCCGGACGTGCATGAGCTGGCGCGGAACCCGGCGCGCCTGGCGGGCCTCGACCTGCGGCTGGTCATGAGCCACCTCGCCTGCTCTGAGGAGGACGGAAACCCCATGAACCCGCGCCAGCTCGCCGAGTTCGAGCGGCTGCGCGCGTTGCTGCCGGCCGCGCCTGCCTCGCTGGCCAATTCGGCCGGCATCTTTTTGGGACCGCCCTACCGCTTCGAGATGGTGCGGGCTGGAGTCGCTCTCTATGGGGCAAATCCGCTCGAACGCGGTGTCAATCCCATGGTGCAAGTTGTTCATCTGCAAGGTAGAATCTTGCAGACTCGGCGCGTTGACTCGCCCCGGACCGTTGGCTATGGTGCGACCCATCTCGCAGATCGCTCGGCCCGTATCGCCACGGTCGGCGTGGGCTACGCCGACGGTTATCCGCGTTCCCTCGGCAATCGCGGTTTCGCCCATGTGGGGTCTCAGCGTGTACCGGTGGTGGGGCGCGTCTCGATGGACCTGATCACCCTCGACGTCACTCGCCTGCCGGCGGACGCGGCAGAACCCGGAACGTTGGTGGACCTGATGGGCGGCAATGTCGACATCGACGAGCTGGCCGTCGCCGCCGGCACCAACACCTACGAGCTGTTGACCCGACTTGGACCGCGCTACCGGCGCATCTACACCGGCGGACCTCACGACGCATGAATTTTGTCGCACTGATCGGCCGCGTCGTGCTGGCCTTCCTATCGACATCCGGCCGGCTCGCCATTTTCACATTCCACGGCGTGCGCCACTGCTTCGCGCCGCCGCTCTATCTGCGCCTGGTCGGCCGGCAGATGATGGCCATCGGGTACTACTCGCTGCCGGTCGTCGGGTTGACCGCGCTGTTCACCGGCATGGTTCTGGCGCTGCAGATCTATGTCGGCTCCGCACGCTTCAACGCGGAAAGCGCCGTGGCAACCGTGGTCGTCATCGGCATAACGCGCGAGCTCGGACCCGTGCTCGGCGGGTTGATGGTGGCGGGCCGGGTCAGCGCCGCCATGGCGGCCGAGATCGGCACCATGCGCGTCACCGAGCAGATCGACGCGCTCGTCACGCTCTCGACCAATCCGTACAAGTATCTCGTCGTGCCGCGGCTCGTCGCCGGCACGATCACCATGCCGCTGCTCGTGGTGGTGGCCGACATCATCGGCGTCATGGGCGGCTATCTCGTCGGCACCGGCAAGCTCAGCTTCAACGCGAACACGTATCTCAAGAACACCTTCGACTATCTGGAGACCCTCGACGTGGTGTCCGGCGTCGTCAAGGCCGCCGTGTTCGGGTTCCTGATCGCGCTGATGGGCTGCTACCAGGGCTTCAATTCCAAGGGCGGCGCGCAGGGCGTTGGCCGCGCGACCACCGACGCGGTGGTTTCCGCCTCGATCCTGATCCTGATATCGGACTATCTGCTGACAGAGGCGTTCTTCGCGAAATGAACGCTGTGCCGAAAATATCGCTGAAAGGCGTCTCCAAGCGTTTCGGATCGAAGGTCGTCCTCGACGGCCTAGATCTCGACGTCGCCAAGGGCGAATCCGTCGTGGTGATCGGCGGCTCCGGCACCGGCAAATCGGTGATGCTGAAATGCATTCTCGGCCTGCTCAAGCCCGAAAAGGGCAGCATCAAGATCGACGGCACCGAAGTCGTCGGCATCGGCGCCGGCGAACGCGAGAAGATTCTCACGAAATTCGGCATGTTGTTTCAGGGCTCTGCCTTGTTCGACAGCCTCCGCGTCTGGGAGAACGTCGCTTTCGGCTTGATCCAAGGCCACGGCACGCCGCGCGAGGAAGCCAAGAAGATCGCGCTGGAGAAGCTCGCCGAAGTCGGCCTCGGGCCGGAAGTTGGCGAGCTTAGCCCCTCGGAATTGTCAGGGGGCATGCAGAAACGCGTGGCCTTGGCCCGCGCTATCGCCACGGAACCCGAAATCATCTTCTTCGACGAGCCGACGACCGGCCTCGACCCGATCATGGGCGACGTCATCAACAACCTGATCGTCGCCGCCGTGAAGCGGCGCGGCGCCACCACCCTCTCCATCACCCACGACCTCGCGTCGGCCCGCAAGATCGCCGACCGGATCGCCATGATCTACAAGGGCAAGATCATCTGGGTGGGCAGGTCGAAAGAGATCGATTCGTCCGGCAACGAATACGTCGACCAGTTCATTCACGGCCGAGCCGAAGGCCCGATCAAGATGGAGGTGCTGCGTCCATGACGGCCGGCGCGCGTCTCCCGGCGCGGGGGCATTGACATGGCGAAGCCACAAGCGGCTTACGTCTGCCAAAGCTGCGGTGCCAGCTATCGCAAATGGCAAGGCTGGTGCGAGGAATGCGGCAGCCGCAGCTCCATCGTCGAGGAAGCGGCGCGCGAGGCGGTGCCCAAGGGCCTGACCGTCGGCAAGGGCCAGGTGATCGAATTCGCATCGCTCGATGCCGGCGCCGATGAGGCTTCTCGCCTCTCCACCGGCATTGCGGAATTCGACCGGGTGACGGGCGGCGGCCTGGTTCCGGGCTCGGCGGTATTGATCGGCGGCGATCCCGGCATCGGCAAATCGACGCTGCTGCTGCAGGCGACGACCGGCCTCGCGCGTGCCGGTGTGCCTGCGGTCTATATCTCCGGCGAGGAGGCGACGCAGCAAGTGGCGTTGCGGGCGCGCCGCCTCGGGTTGGCCGACGCGCCGGTACGGCTTGCCGCCGCGAATTCGCTTCGCGACATCCTGACCACGCTGGAGCGCGGGCCGCCGGCGCGGGTCGTAGTGATCGATTCCATCCAGACCATGTTCGCCGACAATCTCGATTCCGCGCCGGGCACGGTGGCGCAAGTCCGCGCAACGGCGCAGGAACTTGTCCGCTTCGCCAAGCGCAACGACGCGACCGTGTTCCTGGTCGGCCACGTGACCAAGGAGGGCCAGATCGCCGGGCCGCGCGTGGTGGAGCATATGGTGGACACGGTGCTCTACTTCGAAGGCGAGCGCGGCCACCAATTCCGTATTCTGCGCGCGGTAAAGAATCGTTTCGGCCCGACCGACGAAATCGGCGTATTCGCCATGACCGACCGCGGTTTGGCGGAAGTGCCGAACCCATCGCAACTTTTCCTCGGTTCGCGCAGCGGCCGCGTCAGCGGCGCCGCGGTCTTCGCCGGCATGGAAGGCACGCGGCCGTTGCTGGTGGAGATTCAAGCGCTCGTCGCCGCCTCGCCCCTCGCCACGCCGCGGCGCGCCGTGGTCGGCTGGGATTCCGGCCGGCTGGCGATGATCATGGCCGTGCTCGACGCGCGCTGCGGCCTGGCGCTCGGCGGCAATGACGTATATTTGAACGTGGCCGGCGGCCTTCGCGTAAACGAGCCCGCGGCCGATTTGGCGGTCGCCGCGGCGCTGGTCTCGGCCGTGACCGATACGCCGTTGCCGGAAGACACCGTCGTCTTCGGTGAGATCAGCCTTGCGGGCGAAGTCCGCGCGGTCGGTCAGGCGGACGCGCGGCTCAAGGAAGCGGCCAAGCTCGGTTTCGCTCACGCCATCGTGCCACTTGGAACCGGCCAACGGCAGCAGCCGCTCAAATTGTCCGAGTTCGATCGCCTATCGGCGCTGCTGGATCTGTTCCCCGGCGTCGAGCGCGCCGGGCGGAAGTAGGAAGACCGTCGCGTCATGGAAAAGTTCCCGGTCAATCTCGTCGATCTGGCGGTCATCGGCTTGGTTGTGCTCTCCGGAGTCCTGGCGTTCTTTCGCGGTTTCGTGCGCGAAGTCCTTTCCATCGCCGGCTGGGTCGGCGCCGGTTTCGCGGCACTCTATCTCTATGAGCCCGTGGCGCCGGCGGTGCGGCGCTACCTCTCGCCGCCCATTCTGGCCAATGCCGTGACGGCCATCGTGATCTTCCTGATCGCGCTGATCGTCTTTTCGGTGATCAGCCGCACCATAGAAACCAAGGTCCGGCAAAGCAGCATGAGCGCCCTCGATCGCTCGCTCGGCTTCGTCTATGGAGTCGTGCGCGGCGTGGTTGTCCTGGCTCTGGCCTATCTTCTGGTCGCCTGGGCCGTGCCGACGGACGATTTGCCGCAGGCGGTGCGCACGGCCCGGTCCCTCCCGGTGGTCGCCACCGCGGGGGACCTTTTGCTCGGACTGTTGCCGAAGGACGCCCGCGACAAGGCCCGCCAGACGGTTGGTTCGGCCGGTCAGCAGGCCAAGGACGCCGCCGATACCGCCCGGGCCTTGGAGCGCTTGACCCGGCCTGCGCCCGAACCATCTTCAAAGCCTGACTCAGGCGAAGAATCGGGCTATAAGGGCGACGAACGCCGATCGCTCGACAACCTGATTCGCAACAACCAAGGCCGCTGATGCCGACAGCCGACCGTGAGGCCGTTTTGGCTTCGACCGACCCTTTCCAGGACGACAAGCTGCACGAGGAATGCGGCATTTTCGGCATCTGGGGCCACCCGGACGCAGCGGCGCATATCGCCCTCGGGTTGCACGCCTTGCAACATCGCGGCCAGGAAGCGGCCGGCATCGTCACTTTCGACGGCGAACGCTTCAACAGCCATCGCAGCCTCGGCCACGTCGGCGCAAGCTTCAACTCCGAAAAGATCATGCGCTCGCTCGGCGGCGCGTCGGGCATCGGCCACGTGCGCTATTCCACCACCGGCGAGACGATATTGCGGAACGTGCAGCCGATCTTCGCCGAGCTGTCCTTCGGCGGTCTCGCCATCGCCCACAACGGCAACTTGACCAATTCCCACGCGCTGCGGCGCGACCTGGTGACGCGCGGCTGCATCTTCCAATCCACCATGGATACCGAGGTCATCACGCATCTGATCGCCACCAGCCCGCTCTCGGGCGAGGTGGACCGGATGATCGACGCGCTGAAGCAGGTCGAGGGCGCCTATTCGCTTGTGGCGCTGACGCACAATGCGTTGATCGGCGTACGCGACCCGTTCGGGGTGCGGCCTCTGGTGCTGGGCGAGTTGAAGGGCGCGCCGATCCTCGCCTCCGAGACCTGCGCGCTCGACATCATCGGCGCCGATTTCGTGCGCGATGTCGATCCCGGCGAGATCGTCGTGATCAACGACAGCGGCCTGGTGAGCCGGAAGCCCTTCGGCAAGGTGAAGCGGCGGTTTTGCATCTTCGAATACATCTATTTTGCCCGGCCCGATTCCATGGTCGAAGGCACCAGCGTCTACGAGGCGCGCAAACGTATCGGAGCGGAACTCGCACGCGAGAGCGGCGTGGCGGCCGACGTGGTGATTCCGGTGCCCGATTCCGGCGTGCCCGCGGCGATCGGATATGCGGCCGAGAGCGGCATACCGTTCGAGCTCGGCATCATCCGCAACCATTATGTGGGCCGCACGTTCATCGAGCCGACCGACCAGATCCGCCACTTGGGCGTGAAGCTCAAGCACAACGCCAATCGCGCCAACATCCAGGGCAAGCGCGTCATCCTGGTGGACGATTCCATCGTGCGCGGCACCACGTCGACGAAGATCGTATCCATGGTGCGCGAAGCCGGCGCCACGGAAGTCCACATGCGCATCGCCAGTCCGCCGACGACGCACTCGTGCTTCTACGGCGTCGATACGCCGGAACGCTCGAAGCTGCTTGCCGCGAAGCACGACGTCGAGGCCATGGCGAAGCTGATCGGCGTCGACAGCCTTGCCTTCGTGAGCATGGACGGTCTCTATCGCGCCATGGGAGAGTCCGGCCGCGACAAATCGGCGCCGCAATACTGCGACGCCTGCTTCTCCGGCGAATACCCGATCGCGCTTACCGACCACTTCGGCGGAGCCAACGGGCAATTGTCGCTGCTGGCGGAAACCGCCTGAGCCCGAAGTGTTGCGCGATATTCTGACGAGTCTGTGCGCCCTCGCCGGCACGCTGCTCTTCGTGCAAATTCCGGAATTCCTGCAGCAGTATTTGCAGCGGTTGGGCGGCGCGCTGGATGCGCTCCGCTCGGTCAACGACCAGGCTCTGGCGGACAGGATCGCGCGGCTTGGCGATGCCGTGACCGCGCTCGAGACCGCGACGGCGCTGACGCGGCCGCTCGAGTTCATCCGATACCTGCAACCGGATGCGGCCTGGGGAACCGTCAAGGTCTTCAAGCCGGCCATACCGGCAACGGTCGAAGGATTGATCTATGGACTGATCGGATTGTTGTTCGGCGTCCTGGTGGCCAACTTGCTTCGCCTGACGTTTCGCCGCAGGCGCAAATCCAAGCCCGCGCAGCGGATGCTATGATCCGCCCCGCAAATCTTGACGGAGCTGCCACGTGCCGCAACGCCTGAAGGATCGGATCGCGCTGGTGACCGGCGCCAGCCGCGGCTACGGCGCAGCTATCGCAAAGCGCTTCGCCGCCGAGGGCGCGCATGTGATTCTGGTTGCGCGCACGGTCGGCGGCCTGGAAGAAGTCGACGACGCCATCAAGACGATCGGCGGCACGGCGACGCTGGTGCCGATGGACTTGCGCGATTGGGACCGCATCGACGGGCTGGCGGCGCCGCTGCTCGAGCGCTTCAAACGGCTCGACGTGCTGGTCGGCAATGCCGGACTGCTCGGGCAACTCAGTCCGCTCGGCCATTACCCGCCGAAGCTCTGGGCGGAGACCTTTCAGGTCAATGTACACGCCAATTGGCGGCTGATCCGCGCCGTCGATCCGTTGCTTCGTGCCTCGCCGTCAGGCCGCGCGATCTTCGTCACTTCGGGCATCACGCGCCGCAACGCTGCCTACTGGGGCGCCTACGCCGCCTCCAAGGCGGCGCTCGAAACCCTCGCCCTCACCTATGCGGCCGAGACGGCGACGACCAATGTCCGGGTCAACCTGCTCAATCCCGGTCCCATGCGCACGAACATGCGTGCCCAGGCGTTTCGCGACGAGGATCCGGCAAGCCTGCCGACGCCCGAGATGATGACCGAGGCCGTGGTGGCGCTGGCCGAGCCGGCTTGCGCGCTGCACGGCCAATGGGTCGCCGCGGACGAGTGGGTCAAAGCGAAGAGCGCGGCGAAGAACTAGAAGCGTTGCGATGATCTCGTGCGCACGGCCAGCAATGATCGACTAGAGCATGATCCCGAAAAGTTGCCCGACTTTTCGGATGAGATCATGCTCCAGGCCATTGATCTGGCGCGTTGGCTTCCTGATCGGATGATTCCATCCGATCGGACAACGCGCTATGCCGGCAGTCCCGTCGCACGCAACGCTTCCGAGACGGGCACGGCAAGCAAGTCGTGCATTTTGGTCGCGGCGCACATGCCGCTAATGGTGTAGCCCGGCTCCAGCTCGATCAAGCGCGCGGCCGCGGCGCGCGCCTCGTCGATCCGGCCAAGCTTCACAAACGTCGCCGCCAGCGCCATGTAGGCGTAGCTAAATCTCGGATTGGCTTGGAACGTCTTGCGCGCCGCATCCGCCGCCTGCTCGTAGCGACCGAGGAGGAAATGGCCTAAAGATATCGCGAGGCATGGACCATGGCTCGCCGGATCGATCGGGCTCAAACGAAGCGCCCGCTCTCCCCATTCGATGGCGCGCTCTGCATTGCCGCCGAGAACGTTGACCACGGAGCCGAAACCGTAGGCTATGGCGCATGAGGGGCTGATGGCCAATGCCGCCTCGAAAGCCTTAAGCGAAGCTTCGCGATCGTGCGCGACCATGCCGATGGCAAATGCTCCGAGCGAGAGCGCGATGGCGTCATCGCGGCCGTGCGCGATCGCCGCATGTGCATGCCGCGTCGCCCCGAGCCGGTTCTCGTCCCGCATGCCGCCGCGCACGAAGAGGATTTCGTGAACCCAGGCGGCAAAGCCGTGCGCAAGCGCGTAGTTTGGTTCGATCGCGAGCGCGCTCTCGAGAAATGGCAAGGCTTTCTCCGCTTCGGCCGGCATCGACGGATAGACGTGGGGAAGGGCGCGCAGCAGCAGGTCGTAGGCGTCCAGATTGTCCGGCCGCTTGCGTTTGACCCGCTCGATCTCGGCCTGGCGAAGGCTCGGTTCGATGGCGGCGACGACACTCATCGTCAACTCGTCCTGGAGCGAAAAGATGTCGGTGAAGTCGCGGTCGTAGCGCTCGGCCCAAATATGCGACCCGGTTTCCGCCTCGATGAGCTGGCCGGTGATGCGGACGCGGCCGGCCGATTTGCGCGCGCTGCCTTCGAGCACGTAGCGCACGCCGAGTTCGCGACCGGCCTGCTTGATGTCGACCGCCTTCCCCTTGTAGGTGAAGCTCGAATTCCGCGCGATGACGAAGAGCCATTTGATGCGGGACAGGCCGGTGATGATGTCTTCCACCATGCCGTCGACGAAGTATTCCTGCTCGGCGTCGCCGCTCATATTGTTGAAGGGCAGAACGGCTATCGATGGCCGGTCGGGAAGTGCAAGCATGTTCTTTTCCGAATTGTCTGCCGCGGCAGAGGCGGCTTCCACGCGTTTATCGACCCGATAGACGTGCACCGGCCGCGCGATGTTCTTGACGACGTGCTCGCCCATGTTGAAGAAGGCGATCGGCAGCTTTTCGCCGATCTGCTCGCGCACGGATGCGCTGACGCAGATCTGTCCCGGTTCGGCGAGCGTTTCGAGGCGTGCGGCAACGTTCACGCCGTCGCCGAAGATGTCGCCCTCGTCGACGATGACGTCCCCCAGATTGATGCCGACGCGAAATCGAATCTGTGTGTCTACTGGCCGATTCGCGTTTCGGTCATCCATTCCCTGCTGCACCACGACCGCGCAACGCACGGCGTCGACCACCGAGGCGAATTCGACCAGCATGCCGTCCCCGGTCGTCTTGACGATGCGACCCTGATGCTGGGCCATCAGGGGATCGATGAGCTCACGGCGATGCGCTTTGAGCGTGGCGAGGGTGCCTTCCTCGTCCGAGCCCATGAGCCGAGAATACCCGACCACGTCGGCGCACATGATTGCCGCCAAGCGGCGCTCGACGCGCTCTCCGCTCACCAAGGCCTCCTTCAGGTGCCGCTAGTGTAGCACTGGCGATGGTGCGCGTCATGATGAGGTAGCCGCCGACGGTCGCATCGATCTCGCGGCCCGGGAAAGAAGCCATCCCAAAAGGGCCCCTTGGCGGGCGCAATCTCCACCCGTCGTGGCGCTGGCCGAGCCCGCTTGCACCCTGCACGGCCAATGGGTCGCCGCCGATGAGTGGGTCAAAGCGAAGAGCGCGGCGAAGTACTAGCGGCCGCGCGAGGCTCTCAAGGAACGATCCGCGGCCCTGAACGAAGAAAGCGCCCTCGCGATACCTAGAAGGCAACCCGCACGGATTTGGGACCGCGTATGGAAATGGAATCGCGCCACTCGATTGTCTGCTCACACAACCGCATCGTCGGATAGCGCGCGGCCAAGGTGGCGAATATCACTTGCGCTTCGGCCCGCGCCAGCGTTGCTCCAAGGCAGTAATGGATACCGCCGCCGAACGTGAGGTGTTCGTTGTCCTTGCGCGTGATATCGAAGCGATCGGGATTCGCGAAACGCCGTGGATCGCGATTGGCCGCGGCGATAGAAACAAAGACCGCTTCTCCGGTCCGGATCGGCGTGCCGGCCAAGGACGTATCCGACAGCGCTTGGCGGCCGAACAAAGTGATTGACGGCGTATAGCGCAGGCATTCCTCGACGGCGCTCGGCACGAGCGAAACCTCGCCGACCAGACGTTCCCATTGATCGCGATTGCGCAGCAGGGTCAGCAGGCCGCTCGCGACCAGGTCGCGGGTCGTCGAATGCCCGGCCGAAAACATGAAGAGCACTGTGCCGATCAACTCTTCCTCGCTCAGCCGGTTGCCGCCGTCTTCCGCGGCGATCAAGGCACTGAGCAGATCATCGCCGGGGCTGCGCCGTCGTTCTTCGACCAGCTTGCGGATGAATGCCATGAACTCTCCCGCTGCCCGGTTTGCGGCCGGTATCCGATCCGGCCGCGGAACTGGCGCGAGGACCGATTGCAAAGCGGCGGTCCAGTCGCTGAATTGCGGTGAATACTCAAGCGGGACGCCGATCATCTCGCAGATCACCTGGCACGGAAGCGGATGGGCAAGCGTCTCGACGATATCGATCTCGCCGCGGCCGTCCGCCGGGCGGAGCAGGTCTTCCGCGATGGCTTGGATGCGCGGCCGCAGTGCTTCCACGCGCCGAGCCGTGAACGCCTTGGTCACGAGCGAGCGCAGCCGGGTATGGTCCGGCGGATCGTAGTTGCTCATCCGGCGGCTCGCGTATTCGAGCATCGGTCCCGGTCCGTAAAGGGCTTGACGCCGATCCTGCGTAAAGACGACTCCCCAGGTCCGCCAATCGTGAAGGACGGCCGCGGCGTGTTCATAGCGCGTGACCAACCAGCCCATCCTGCTTCGATGGACCGGCTCCGCGTCTTGGATCCGTTTCAGTGTCGGATACGGATCGGCAATGTATTCGGCCGTGGTCGGGTCGAACATCGCCAAATCACGTGATTGTGCTTGCTGCTGTCCGGCCATTGCTCCCTCCCACGCTCATGGACTGGCACAGGCACGGCATACAATACCTCAACAACCGGAACTGCGGAGCGTCGACTCCGCCGCGCGGCACACTGCCCATATCCGGCGGGAAGCTTGGCACGCGCCTCGCATCACGCAGCGGCCGACCGCAGTATTTGCGTCGCGATCAGGTCTTGCCGACGTACGGGTTCTTCCCCTTCCGCAACATGAGTCGAAGCGGCACGCCAGGCAGATCGAAATTCTCGCGCAAGCTGCTGGCGAGATAGCGCACATAGGCCTCCGGCAGATCGCCGGGCTTGCTGGCGAACAGCGCGAAGGTCGGCGGACGGGCCTTGACCTGGGTCGCATAGCGAATCCGGATACGCCGGCCCTGCACGGCCGGCGGCGGATGGCGCTCAAGCGCCGCCTGCAGCCAGCGGTTCAGGATCGGCGTGCCGATGCGCCGGTTCCATCGGTCGTAGGTTGCGACAACCTCGGGCATCAAGCGGTCCAAGTGCCGTCCGGTTTTCGCCGACAGGGTGACGACGGAAACGCCCCTCGCTTGAGGCAGGCCGCTCTCCAGACGATCCTCGATTCGCTTCAGGGCTTGCGCCCGGTCGTCGACCAGATCCCACTTGTTGACGGCGATAACCAGCGCGCGCCCCTCTTCTAACGTCAGATCGGCGATGGCCAGATCCTGACGATCAAGCGCTGCCGTACCGTCGATTACTAACACGACCACTTGCGCGAGCTTGAGCGCCCGCAGCGCATCCGCGACCGACAGTTTCTCAAGCTTGGCATCGACCCGCGCTTTCTTGCGCAAGCCCGCGGTATCGACCAGGCGCATGGGCCGCCCCTGCCATTCCCAATCCACGGCAATCGCATCGCGCGTAAGTCCCGCCTCGGGCCCGGTCAACAATCGCTCATTGCCGAGCAGGCGATTGATCAAGGTGGACTTGCCGACATTGGGTCGCCCGACGATCGCCAGCTGCAATCGCTGCGGCGGAGCATTGCTCTCCGCGGTTTCGGGTTCGGTCTCGGCCGCGCCGTCGGCTTCGGGCGACACCGCGGCGGAAATCGCGTCATAAAGATCGCCAAGACCTTCGCCGTGTTCCGCCGAAATGGCGATGGGATCGCCGAGACCGAGAGCGTAGGCCTCGAGGCGTCCGGCTTCCGCCGCACTCCCTTCGCACTTGTTGGCCGCCAGAATGACCGGCACGGGTTGCTTTCTGAGCCAGGCCGCGAAGTGCCGATCCGCTGGGGTCAGGCCGGCGCGCGCGTCGATCATGAACAGCACCACATCGGCTCCGCCGACCGCCGTCTCGGTCTGGCGCCGCATCCGACCGGCCAGACTTTGGTTTGGCGCTTCCTCCAATCCGGCCGTATCGATGGCGGTAAATTCGAGCGGCCCGATCCTCGCCCGGCCTTCCCGGCGGTCGCGCGTCACGCCGGGCTCGTCGTCGACCAGCGCCAGGCGCTTGCCGACGAGACGATTGAACAGAGTGGACTTGCCGACATTCGGCCGTCCGACAATGGCGAGAGTAAAGCTCACCGGAAAGCGACGAGGCGCGCGTCGTCGGAAAGGATATAGAGCGTCGTGTTGGCGATCACCGGCGAGATCGAGGCCGTGTCCGAAAGCCGAATGGAACCGAGAACCTCGCCCGTGTACGGCGATACGGATACGGCGGTGCCGAGGCTCGACACCAGCACCAGGCGGTCGCTCGCCAGGACCGGGCCGTACCAGTTGACCGGATCGCGTTTCTTTTTCGCATCCTCGTACCGATCGAGTTGGCGCGCCCAGCGCACGCGTCCTTCGCGCCGGGTAAGGCAGACGACTTCGGCGTCCGTCGTCACCAGATAGATGAAATCGCCCGCGACCCACGGCGACTGCACGCCGGAGATTTCCTGCTCCCACAAACGCTCGCCAGTCGCCAGATCGATCGCCACCATGCGTCCCGAATGGCTCACGGCATACACGGCGCCGCGATCGATCACCGGCCGGCCTGCGATGTCGTTGATGGTGCCGACCGAGCTCACGCGTCCGGCGCGGGTCAGAGAGTCGCTCCACACGAGACGGCCGGTATCGGCACGCAATGCCACCAGTTCGCCCGAGGAGAACGGCGCCACCACGATGCCCTT
>DASQHM010000194.1:0-1640 GCA_035632095.1 Candidatus Cybelea sp.
GTGGCCGACCTTGGATTTCGGCGCCGGCGCCGCGACCACGTGGTTCTTCAGGCGGCCGAGGCCTGTGACTTCCACCTCGATGGTATCGCCGACGTCAAGCGACCGCGAATTGGCCGGCGTCCCCGTCAGAATCACGTCGCCGGGTACGAAGGTGATGTGGCGCGCCAGATCGGCAATCAGATAGTCGATGCCGAAGATCATTTCCTCGGCGACCTGGCCTTCCTGCACCAGCTTGCCGTTCCGGTAGCTGCGAATGGTCGACTTCCGCACATCGACGCCACTGACCAATCCGGGGCCGATCGGGCAGAAGCCGTCCGGCCCCTTCACCCGCAGCATCGAGCCGGCGTCCGTGTCGCGCATGTCCTGTAGGCCGACATCGTTCGCCGCCGCGAACCCCGCCAGATGGTCCCAGACCTCGGCCGGCGCGATGTTGCGCGTCACGCGCCCGATCACCGCCGCGATCTCGCCCTCGTAGTTGAGGTAGCGATAGCCTTCGGGCCTGACCAGTTCGCCGCCGTGGCAATTCAGCGCCGTGACAGGCTTCTGAAAATAGGTCGGCGTCTTGGGCGCCTCGTGCGTGCCGCGAAATTCCCAAAGGCGAGACCGGAAGTTGACATGGACGCAGATGATCTTGGTGGGCATGCATGGCGGCAGATGCCGCACGTCCGTCTCCTTCACCAGCCGCCCATCGGGGAGTTTCAGCCCGTTGTCGGTCAGCGTGGCCCAATAGATGCTGCCGCCGTACTCGATGCGGCGGATTTCGCGGCGCGGACCGTCCAGAACGCTCATCGGCTCTCTCCTTGCTCGCTGGGTTTCAATGGGACGCCTTGGCGGCCCGGATCGCGTGCCAGACCCGCTCCGAAGTCGCCGGCATGTCGAGCTCGCGCACGCCGAGGGGCGCAAGAGCGTCGAGCACCGCGTTCATGACCACCGGCAAGGCCCCGACCGTGCCCGCCTCTCCGGCGCCCTTGGCGCCGAGCGGGTTGAGTTTGGTCGGCACCGGCCGGCTGTGGATCGTCACGTTGCAGAACGTATCGGCGCGCGGCATGCAGTAATCCATGAACGAGCCGGTCAGCAATTGCCCGGATTCGCGGTCATACACCACCTGCTCCATCAGCGCCTGGCCGACGCCTTGCGCGATTCCGCCGTGGATTTGCCCCTTGAGGCCAAGCGGGTTGATGACCGTGCCGACGTCGTCGATCACCAGATAGCGCACCAGCGCGACGACGCCCGTCTCCTCGTCGATCTCCACCTCGCAAATGTGGCAGCCGTTCGGATAGGTGTCGGCGGTCGGCGAAAACGTGCCCGTCTCGTACAGGCCCCCCTCAAGGTCCGGCGGGAACTTGCCGGGAACGAATGCCGCGCGGGCGACCTCCACGATACCGACGCTGCGGTCGGTGCCGGTCACGGAAAATCTTCCGTCGGCAAACACGATGTCCGCCGCGGCCGCTTCGAGCATATGGGCGGCGATCTTCTTGCCCTTGGCGATCACCTTTTCCGCCGCGGTCCAAAGCGCCGTGCCGCCGATCACCGCCGAGCGCGAGCCCATGGTGCCCATGCCGTAACCGACGCGGTCGGTGTCGCCGTCGATGTATTGCACGTTCGACGGATCGAGCCCGAGGCGCTCGTGGACGATCTGC
>DASQHM010000195.1:0-23473 GCA_035632095.1 Candidatus Cybelea sp.
GCGCCGAGGCCGAGCAAGCTGGCGCCGAGGATGGCGATGGTGGCCGGCTCCGGGATGTTGCCGACCCTAAGGTTGATGCTCGCGGGCGCCTCCAGGGAGAAAAACTGGGTCGTGCCGTCCGCGATGCCGCCGGCGAAGGTGACGTCGAGCGCGTTGCCGGTGTTGTTGCTGAACGTGGCCTTCGGTCCGCCGTAGCCGGTGCTGTCGGCGGCGTTGTTGCAAGTGAGCGTGAAGCGCGAGGCGCAGATACCGTCGCCGTCGAACCCGCCGATGTTGGTGCCGGTCAGATGGAAGCCGGTGATCGTGGCGCCGCTGTTGTTGACGACGCCAACGAGCTGGTCATCGCTGCCATCATACGGGCCCTTGCCCGTGACGTTCGTGGTGACCCCGCCGCCCGCCTTGAAGGTGATGACGATGTCGCAGGTGCCGTTTTCGTTGAACATCGTGCCATTGCTCGGGCAAAGCGTGGCATGAGCAGGGCTGGCGCCGAGGCCGGCATAGCTGGAAACGGCAATCGAAGCGCCTGCAGCAAGATAAAGAGCCTTATTCATCTGGTGTCTCCCATGTCGACGAAACTGATGCGCTTTCGGGTAGTTTAAATGCACAGGTCATGCCACTGGCATTGCCGAGCTATTTCAACATGTTAAGTAGAAAGCCCATAGTTTCTATGTAAAGCCCTCCGACCAGCGCAGCTTCCCAGCCCAGGAAACGTCAAAGCTACCGACGCCGCGGGTGGCCTGCCAGCCCAACTGGCCCAAAGCCAGCAGTTGCCACTTTCACAGACGCTGTATCCGAAAGCGTGCACCCTCGCCGCAATGTGCGACGCCGGAGCCTCAGTCCGAGACGCAGGCGTGGGCCTTCGCGGCCTTCAATGCCGCTTGACCGCGGCGGGTCAGGACGATGGAGCGTTCGGTCATGGCTTGGCCATCGACGTTGCGGAACGCGACCAATCCATCGCCGACCGCATTCTCCCAAACCGGCAGGCGCGGGCACGACGTGCGCCAGGCTTCCATCACATCCGCATAGGTTCGCGGACGGTGCGCGATCCATTCCAGAAACTGCGGCAAGAGCAGGTTGACGGGATCGCTCATGCAATTCTCGCTGGTTCGCGAAACAGCATAGCGCCAAACCGGTGAACGCGATCCTTAACGCGCACCGAGCATTGGTTTCGGCGGCGGAGTTTTCTCTTAGCGTCTAGAATTGCGCACCGGATGGGTGGCCGAGTGGTTTAAGGCACCGGTCTTGAAAACCGGCAGAGGTGAAAGCCTCTCGTGGGTTCGAATCCCACCCCATCCGCCATGATCGCCCAATGCGCCGAGGCCGGGCGGCCCAGTGCTCAGTTTGTCTTCGGCGCCGCCGAAACCAGCACCGGGTCGGCGCGGTAGAGATCGGGGAAAAGCCGCTTCAGGCTTTCGATCTTCGGCAGATCGTTGAACACGATGTACGGGTGCGTGGGGTGGCGGGTCAGGAAATCCTGATGGTACGCCTCCGCCGAATAGAACGGCCGCTCGGGTTCGATCTTCGTGACAATCGCCGCGTTGTAGACATGCGCCTGGTTCAGCTGGGCGATGTAGGCCTTGGCGACGCGCGCCTGCTCGAAATTCGCCGGGAAAATCGCCGAGCGATACTGGGTGCCCGTATCCGGGCCCTGGCGATTGAGTTCGGTCGGATCGTGCGCGACGGAAAAATAGATTTGCAGGATGCGGCCATACGAAATCACGCGCGGATCGTAGGTGATCTGCACCGACTCCGCATGGCCGGTCGAGCCCGAGCTAACGATCTCGTATTGCGCCCTGTCCTTCTCGCCGCCGGCATAGCCGGAGACCGCGTTGCTGACGCCCTTCACGTGCTGGAACACGCCTTGGACGCCCCAGAAGCATCCGCCGGCGAGCACGGCGACCTCCGAGGTCGCGTCCTTGCCCGCAGCTTCGTCGACTGCCGGCGCCGGAATGACGCGCGCCTCCTCCGCGTTCGACCGCGAGACCGCCAGGCCGGCGGCGCCGGCGAGCAACAGGGCGGCCGCGACAAGCGCGGAGCGCCAATGCCTCGTGAGCGTGCCCTTCGCTGGATCGTTCAAGAATTGGGTCATGACGTCCCTCCGATGCCGGCCAGTCCTATCAGAATGTACGAAGCTGCGTGGTATCGCGTTACAGCAGAAAGCATAACACTTGCGTGATGGGCTCCCCGGGGCGGTTCCCGATTACCTTTGCGCTCCCGTGATGGAGCGCGCCGCCTCGAAGCTGATTCTTGATGCCCGAATGGAGGCGCTATAATCTGAAACATAGCGCGCCGATCGGCCGACTTTCCCGGCGGATGTGACACCAGTCACTGATATGGGCGGCGGGCGCGCACTAGACTGCAAAATACGCTTCAAACAACAGGGAAAGCAGCCCAGGCATGGGGGTGCATCATGTACTGGCGCGTCGAATGGATCGATCCGAATGGGCAAACGCAAGCCTTTCAGATCTTCAGTCTCTATCACGCGCGTGACGTCGCTCAAGAGCTGAGCGCCGCGTGCGTCTGGGCCCGCGTCGTTGACTCGAAAGGCGCCGAGTTCTATCGCTTCGGAAAGCTTGATCGCCAGGCTCGCTCGGCGGAAAGAAGTCTGGTCGCTTGAAGCTCAGCTCACCGACAGACCGTCATCGACGGCGAGCACGGCGCCATTGATGAGGCGCGAAGGTTGGCCCGAGGCGAGCAGCAGCAATGCGGCGTCGAGGTCTGCCGGCGTGCCGATCCGCCGCCGCGGCTGCAAGGCCATCAGTTTCCTTCCGCCTTCCGTCTGCCAGTATGCGGCGTTCATTTCCGTCTCGATATAGCCGGGGCAAAGGCAGTTGACGTTGATGCCGTGCCGGCCCCATTCGAGCGCCATGGCCTTGGTCATTTGAATCATCGCCGCCTTCGACATGGCGTAGACCGAAACCTGCGCCAGCGGCTTCAAGCCGAGCACCGAGGCGATGTTGACGATGCGCCCCGGCGTCTCGTGCCGGATCATGTGCTCGGCCACCGCCTGCGCCGTGAAAAAAGCGCCGCGCACATTGGTCGCCATCACGCCGTCGAACTCCGCCGGCGTCACGTCGAGAATTCGCTTGGTGACCGTGATGCCGGAATTGTTGACCAGGATGCCTATGGGTCCGAGTTCGGTCTCGGCCGTTTCGACTGCGGCGCGGATGCTCTTCGGTTCGGTCACGTCGCAGACGACCGGGATGGCGCGGCCGTCGAAGGCCGCGATGCGATCGGCGAGCGCCGCAAGCCGGTCGGCGCGCCGGGCCGCCAGCGCAACTTTCGCGCCGGCTCGCGCCAGCACCTCGGCAAACCGTGCGCCCAGACCGGACGAGGCACCGGTCACGAAGGCGGCGCAGCCCTGCAAGTTGTCGGTGGCGCTCACGAATTTCTCCTCTCTGGGACCGCGGACGCGGCCACCCACTGTCCCGAGCCTTGGGGCGGCTCGTCAAGGGCGGCTCGTCAAGCCCGGCCCCTCACCCCGCAAGACCTTGTTAACCCGGAGCTATTAGGCTGTGTCGGTTATCTTGCGCTTGGGGGACCTATGAGTTTGGCTGCGCGTATCCTGGTCGTCGAGGCCGATCCCGACCGTGCCGCGGGCATCACCGCCCGCCTGGCGCAGCACGGCTATGCCAGCATGGTCTCGCGCAACGGCCGCGAGGCGCTGCCGCTTGCCATCGGCGGCGCCACCGACATCGTCCTGGTCGGCCCGGGCAACAGCGAAGACGCGGCGATGCTCACCGACGCTCTCGGCCAGCGCCCGTCGACGCGCGCGCTGCCGGTGATCGTGCTCGACGGTCCGTCCTCCAGCGAAACCGGCGACGAACCCGAAGACATGGAATTGCTGGCGCGCATGCGCTCGCTGCTCCGGCTCAACACCATGCAGGAAGAATGGTCGCGGCGGCGCGAGACCCTGGCGAGCTACGGCCTGGTGCCGCCGGACCCGCCGCGAATTCCGCGCAACGTCGACGACGCGCGCGTCATCGTGGTGTCGAACGATCCCGAGTCCATCGTGGCGGCACTGGCGAATGTCGCCGTCGTGACGCCGATCGCCAACGCCTATCTCGCCATGCAGCAATTGGTCAGCGGCGAGATCGACGTCGTGGTGACGTCCATCGACGATGCGCTGGCGGAAGAGTTCTGCCGCGACATCCGCGCCAACACCAAGCTCTTCCATTTGCCCGTCGTGGTCATCGTGCAGCAGCAGTCGCGCGATGTGTTGCGCAGCGGCGCCAGCGAAGTCATGCGGCCCGGCTGGACACCCGAGGATTTGCGCAGCCGCGTCGCCGCCCTCGCCGGCATGCAGCGCTACCGGCAACGCCTGACCGACACTTATCGCGTGACGCGCCATCCGGTCACTTGCGACTCACTGGCTGACGTATTTTCCTACGGCTTCCTGCTCGACCACCTTGCCTTGCAGATCGCCGCGACGCGCCGCTCCGGCAAGCCGCTGACGCTCGGCTGCTTCGACGTGGTCGGCATGGCCGAAATCAACAACGCACACGGCTACGCGGCGGGCGATCTGGTGATCCGGCAGATCGGGCATCTGATCCGCCGTCTCACTCGCGCGGAGGATCTGCCGGCCCGGCTCGGCGGCGCGCGGTTCTGCGTCAGCCTGCCCGACACCAGCGCCGAGGAAGCGGCCAACGTCATCCGGCGCATTTCCGGCATCGTCGGCCGCACGGCGTTTTCGCTCACGGGAAGCCAGGAGTCGCTCACCGTCGAGCTGCGCTGCGGTGTTGCCGAGTGCGACTCCAAGGACACGCCCGAGCGTCTCATCGCGCGGGCCCAGAAGGCATTCGGCTGACGCTGTTCCCAGGCCGGGCCGGCCGCGATAAAATGCGCTCATGCGCATCGACATCGTTTCCGACACGATTTGTCCCTGGTGCTTCATCGGCAAGCGCCGCTTGGAGCGCGCGCTCGAGCTCAGGCCGGACATCTCGTTCGAGATCGGCTGGCGGCCGTTTCAGCTCAATCCCGACATGCCGGAAGAAGGCATGGACCGCGACGAATACGTGGCGCGGAAGTTCGGCAGCTCGGATCGCGCGCATAAGATCTACGACGCCATCCGCGGCGCCGGCGCCGAGGAAGGCATCGCCTTCGACTTCAGGCGCATCGGCCGCACGCCCAATACCGTGGCGTCCCACCGCTTGATCCGCTGGGCCGGCTCGGCCGGCGTGCAGCACAAGGTCGTCGAATTGATCTTCGACCGGTATTTCGTCCGCGGCGACGACATCGGCAACCCGGCCGTACTGACGGACATCGCCCGCGAAGCCGGCATGGACGCGGATTTGGTGGCCGAGCTGCTGGCCCGCGACGCCGACGTTGATCAGGTGCGGGCCGAAGACCAGGTCGCCCGCGATCTCGGCATCGCCGGCGTGCCCTGCTTCATCGTCGATCGAAAATACGCGATCTCCGGCGCGCAGGATCCGGCCGTGTTTCTGCAAGTGTTCGACCTGGCGCTTCGCGGCGATGCGCCGGCGCAAGAAAGCGCCGAGGCGATGGGCACGTAACCGCGCACACCTCACCCTTCGACAGGCTCAGGGTGAGGAAAAGTGTTTGCCTCATGCTGAGCTTGTCGAAGCATGAGCGCTCGTCCTTCTACTTTCTCGCGCTGGTCTTTTGCGCTGCGGGCTGCGGCTGTTCGGCGATTTCGGCTAGCGTCTTCGCCAGCAGATGCACCCCGGCGATGCGCTGATCCGCTTCCGTCCAATCGCGCAGGATCACCAGGCGGTGATCGGGCCGGAGTTTTGCCGTGCCCGCTTGTTGGCTGAGGAACGCCACCATTCCGGCCGGGTTGGCGAAACGGTTCTCCCGGAACGCGATGGTCGCGCCGCGCGGGCCCGCGTCCACCTTTTCGATGCCCGCCTGCCGGCAATAGTGCTTGATGCTGATGATGCGCAGCAGATGCTCCACTTCGTCCGGCAATTTGCCGAAACGGTCGATGAGCTCGGCCGCGAACGCGTCGATCTCCGCCCGCCCCTCCAGGCGCGCAATGCGGCGGTACAAATCGAGGCGGACCGAAAGATCGGAGACGTATTCGTCGGGGATGAGCACCGACGTGCCGATGGCGATCTGCGGCGACCATTTCTCCGCCGCCTCCGCGCCCGCCCCGCGGCCCCGCGCCGCCGCCACCGCTTCCTCGAGCATTTCCTGATACAGCTCGAAGCCGACTTCGCGGATATGTCCGGATTGCTCCTCGCCGAGCAGGTTCCCGGCGCCGCGCAGATCGAGGTCGTGGCTCGCCAGGGTGAAGCCAGCGCCGAGCGTATCGAGCGCTTGCAGGATCTGCAGCCGGCGCTCCGCCGTCGCGCTCGGCTTTTGATGCGGCGGCAACGTCAGATAGCAGAACGCGCGCAGCTTCGACCGGCCGACGCGGCCACGCAATTGATAGAGCTGCGCCAAACCGAACATGTCGGCGCGATGCACCACCATGGTGTTGGCCGCCGGAATGTCGAGGCCGCTTTCGACGATATTGGTCGAGACCAGCACGTCGTAGGCGCCGTCGTAGAACTTGGACATGACCTGCTCGAGCTCGGATGCCGCCATGCGCCCGTGCGCCACGCCGACGCGCACTTCCGGCACGTGCTGGCGCAGGAAATCGGCCGCCTCGCCCAGGTCGGCGATGCGCGGACACACATAGAACGTCTGGCCGCCGCGGTAGCGCTCGCGCAGGATCGCCTCGCGCACCACGACAGGATCGAACGGCAGCACGAAGGTGTGCACGGCCAGCCGGTCCACGGGCGGCGTCGCGATGATGCTGAGTTCGCGGACGCCGGAGAGTGCCAGCTGCAAAGTGCGCGGGATCGGCGTCGCCGTCAGCGTCAAGACGTGAACGGACGCGCGAAGCTGTTTCAAACGCTCCTTGTGCTTGACGCCGAAGTGCTGCTCCTCGTCCACCACCACCAATCCGAGGTGCTTGAACGACACGGTCTTGCCGAGCAGCGCGTGGGTGCCGATGACGATATCGACCGTGCCCGCGGCAAGCCCCGCTTTGACGTCGCGGGTATCCTGCGGGCTCACCAGCCGAGACAACACGCCGATGCGCAACGGATAGCCGCGGAAACGCTCGGTGAAGGCGCGAAAATGCTGCCGCGCCAGGAGAGTCGTCGGGCAGATGATCGCTACTTGCAGGCCGGTCATGGCGGCCAGAAAGGCCGCGCGGAGCGCAACCTCGGTCTTGCCGAAGCCGACGTCGCCGCACACCAGCCGGTCCATGGGCTTGCCGCTGCCGAGGTCGTCGAGGGTCTCGACGATGGCGCGTGCCTGATCGTCGGTCTCCTCATAGGGAAAGCGCGCGCAAAATTCGTCGTAGAGACCATCGAGCGAACCGATGCGGTCCGCGTCGTGCAGCTCTCGCTCGGCGGCGATGCGGATCAGCTCGTCGGCCATGTCCTTTAGCCGCTGCTTCAGCCGGGCGCGGCGCGCCTGCCATGCCGAGCCGCCGAGTTTGTCGAGCGCGGCGCCCGCCTCTTCGGAGCCGTAGCGCGACAGCACTTCGATGTTCTCCACTGGCACGTAGAGCTTGTCGCCGCCGTCGTAGATCACCAGTAGGCAATCGTGCGGCGCGCCGGAAATCTGCAATGTCTGCAGGCCTTCGTATCGGCCGATGCCGTGATCGACGTGCACCACCAGATCGCCCTGCGCCAGCATGGAGGCTTCGGCGATGAAGTTCTCCGCCCGGCGGTTTTTGCGGCGGGGGCGGACCAGGCGATCGCCCAGTACATCCTGCTCGCCAATGACCGCAAGCTCGGCGGTCTCGAACCCGCGTTCGATGCCGAGCAGCGCCAGGCCGACGGTGCGCTGGTCCAGCCGTTGCGCCGCTGCGAAATTCTCGACGTCGGCCAATTCGACGACGCCATGCTCGCGCAACAGTCCGCCCAAGCGATCGCGCGAACCGTCGGAAAAGCTGGCGAGCAGTACGCGCTTGCCCGCGGCGCGCAATGCGTCGATGTGCCCGCGCAAGGCGTCATACACGTTGACGCCGGGCTGCGCGCGCTCGGCGCCGAATTCTCGGCCCGGCTTGCCGCCGCTGTCCCACACGCCCGCGGCCTCGGGCATGCGATTGGGCGAGAACGCGGCCAGAGCGTGCTTCGCCAATGCTTCGCGCCATTCGGCCTCGCGCATGTAGAGCCGGTCGGGCGGCAACGGCTTGTAAGGACTGCCGGCTTCGGCCAATCCGCTGCCGCGCGCGGCGACGCGGGTCTGATAGTGATCGGCGATGGTGGCCAGGTGCGCCGCCGCCGCCTCGTCCGCCAAATGGTCGAGCGTGACCGTGGCATCCGCGACGTAGTCGAATATGGTTTCGAGCCGCTCACGGAACAGCGGCAGCCAATGCTCCATGCCGATGTGGCGCCGGCCCTCGGTCACCGCGGCAAACAGCGGATCCTGATCGATCACGGCGCCGAACGCCGCGCGATAACCGGAGCGGAATCGCTGGATCGCATCCGCGTCAATGGGCACTTCCGACACCGGCACCAAGTCGAGACGCGGCGCTTCGCCAGACGAGCGTTGCGTCAGCGGATCGAAGGTGCGGATGCGCTCGACTTCGTCGCCGAACAGATCGAGACGAAGGGCTTGCTCGGCGCCCGGTGGAAATACGTCGATCAAGCCGCCGCGCATGGCGAACTCGCCGGGCTCCATGACCGTGCCGACCCGCATGTAGCCGGTGCGGACGAGGTAGTCGTTCAATGCCTTCACATCGAGCCGGGTCTTTGCCTCGACACTAAAGCCGGATTCGGCCAGGTCAGCGCGCGCCGGAATTCGTTGCAAGGCCGCCTGCACCGTCGCGATCAAAACCCCGCCCTTGGGCATTCCGGCCCGCGCCAGGCGCGCAAGTGTCTCCATCCGGCGGCTTACAACCTCGGCATTGGGCGAAACCCGGTCATAGGGCAGGCAGTCCCAGGCCGGCAGCCGCAGCACCGGGACGGCGGGCGCAAAGAACGCGAGCGCCTCGGCCATGGCGCTCGCCCGCAGATCGTCGCGGCATAGATGCAGCACGCCACGCGGCGCTGCCGCGGCCAAGCCGCCCAGCAGCCGCGCGTTGTGACCTTCGGGTGCGCCGGCTACCGTGAGCCGCGCGCCTGGCCGCAGAAGATCGCCCAGGGAATTCCGCGAACTAGCCATCAATCTTGAACTCGCAGATGAGCCTCGTCACGTCGTTGACCGCATCGCGCGGCGGTGCCTCCTGGCCCATGGCCCAAGCGTAGATTTCGGGATCGCTGAACCGGTCCAGCACCGCCTGGTACCGGTCGAGCTGCTCGGACGTGAAAGCGGGCAGGTACCGGCGCGCAAAGGCGCCCAGCAACAAGTCGGTTTCCTTCATGCCGGTGTAGCTGGAACGATAGATCAACCGCCGGCGCCGCGCTTCGATGTCATCGGCCATGGATCAGTGTCCGCCTTAAGGACTGAAGGGTATAGCCGGGGCGGCGACGCCGCGTCCACTTCGCCGGACGGTCCGGACCCGTTTCGATCTAGGATCTGCCGAGGTGTTGTCAACGCGTTCAATCGGCCAAGGGGGCAGTGCAATGAAGCGCATGTTTCTCGCGTTCTGTTTATTGACGGCGTTTCTCTGGGTGCAGCCGGCGCTCGCGGCGGGCACCGAGGAGACAGCCCGCGAAAAGGCCAATATCAAGATCGTCACGGAGTTCTATGACAAGAGCCTGAACCAGAAGGATTACGCCGCCGCCGCGAAATACTTCGGGCCGCGCTATACCCAGCACAATCCGGGTGCCGCCGACGGTCCCGAGGGCTTCAAGGCATTCATCGAATTTCTGCGCGAGAAGTTTCCGAACTCGCACAGCAAGATCAAGCGCGCGTTCGCCGACGGGGACTACGTGATCCTGCACGTCCATGCGGTGCGCGAGCCCGGCACGCGCGGCGTCGCGATCGTCGACATCTTCAAGCTCGAGCACGGAAAAATCGTCGAGCACTGGGACGTTCGCCAGGACATTCCCGAAAAAGCGGCGAACGGCAACGGCATGTTCTGAAGCTAAACCCGGGGCACTCGTCATCCGAGAATGCTACACTGGCGCCAGCATCAATCGTCGTCGGAGTTCGTGATGGAATACGATGACTATTTGCGAGATCAGGCGATGCAATATCGGGAACTGGCCGAACGAGCCTCCGACCCGTATATCGCGCGTGAGCTTTTGGATTTGGCCGATACGTGCGAGCGCATCGCCAACGCTATCGAAGATCGCTTGCCGAGCGGCTGACGGGTCACGGCACTCTGGTTCCGCGGCGCGCGTCGATGACGTTCGACGCCGTTCTCCGGTCTTGCCCGGAGCGCCGACTAGGGGCACCATGGCCCGGAAGGCGTTCTGCGCGTGGACGGCAGGCCGCCAAGGGGTTTGTAACCCCCAATGAACAAAATGGAGGAGACGTCTATGCAGCAACGCATTTCGCGCCGCACCTTCGGGCGCGCCGCCGCCGCTTCGGCATTCGCCGCCCCCTTCGTGTTGCGCGCGGCGCATGCCGACGAACCCTTGAAGATTCGTTGCTCGTTGGACACCGCGCCGAGCCATCTGCGCAATGTGTCGATCGTCGACTACCTGAAGAAGGTCGAGGCGGCCTCCGGCGGCAAGATCACCAGCGAAGTGTTCCACTCCGGGCAGCTCTTCCCTGATCTGAATGTCTCCAAGGCGCTGTTGCAGGGCCAAGTCGAAATGGCGGCCCCCGGCGCCTGGACCCAGACCGGCCTCGTCTCCGACTGCGACATGGTGCAGCTGCCGCTGTTCTACGGCCAGACGTCCGACACCACGCACCTCGCAACGGACGGCAAACCGGGCGCCTATATCAACAAGGCGCTCGAGGGCAAATTGAAGACCCATGTGCTCGGGCCCTGGATCGATCTCGGCTTCCAGAATTGGTACTCGACCAAGACGCCGCTCAATACGTTTGCAGACCTTAAGGGCCTGAAGATCCGCAGCCCCGGCGGCGCGGCGATCGGCTGGCGGATCAAGTTCGCCGGCGGCATACCCAATACGACCGCTTGGCCGAACGTCCCGCTGGCGTTGAGCCAAGGCACGTTCGATGCGTTCGTCAGCACGGACGAAAGCTGCAACACCGCCAAGCTGTGGGAAGCCGGCGTGCGCTATTCCTACGCCGATCATCAGTTCATGGGTCAATATATCCCGATGATCAGCGACGCGTTCTGGGACAAGCTGACGGGCGCGCAGCAGAAGATGATGATCGATCTGTGGGCCGAGAACATTCCCGCCTATCGCAAGAACATGGCGCAGGCGCAGCTTGACGCGCGCAAGATCCTAGAGACGAACGGCGTCAAGATCGCCGATCCGTCGAAGGAAACGCTCAGCGCGACGCGCAAGGCCATGCTGGCACGCCAGGACGAGTTGATCGCCGAAGCGAAGCTCTCGCCCGAGATCGTGGCGCTGGTGAAGGAAGCGATCGGCTCGGCCGCCTGAACACGCGACACTTTCTCGCCACGCCGCCATGCAGGCGCGCGACACGGTCTGGGACCGCGTCGAGCGGACCCTTGTGGGTTTGCTCGGCGCGCTCGCCATGCTGGTCGGCCTGGTCCAGGTCGCCGGCCGTTATTTCTTCCCCGAACACGCCATAAGCTGGGCCGAAGAGGTCATCGTCTATCTGGTGGTCTGGGGAGTGATGATTATCTCCAGCCAATTGGTGCGCACGGACGGCCACGTGCGGCCCGATCTGGTGCTGCGCGCATTGCCGGCGCAAGCACAGCGCTGGGTCGAAGCGCTCAATTGCCTTGCGGCGCTGGCGTTCTCCGGCGGCATGCTCTGGTACGGCTGGCTGATCGCGAGCGATTCATGGGCGCTCGACGAGCGCAGTTCGACAGGCCTCGCCTTCCCCATGTGGATCTACTACGCGGCCCTTCCGGCCGGCGGCGGCTTGATGGTCATTCGCTACCTGATCCGCCTTTACCGCTACGTCTTCCATTTCGACGCCAGAACCATGACGGTCGGCCACGCCGCGAGCCACGAAATGCCCCTCGGCGTTTCCGTGCCGCCTCCGGACTGAATCGACGTGGGACCGATCCTATTCCTGCTGCTGTTCTTCGGCCTGCTCGCGGCGGGCATGCCGATCTTCCTCGTGCTCGGCGCCTGCGCGGCCATTCTGTTCGTCGTCTCGGGTCAGCCCCTGATCGGCGTCGCCCAGGTCATCATCGACCATCTGAACTCCTCGACGCTCATGTCGCTGCCGCTGTTCGTCATGGCGGCGACTTTCATGCGCTTCGGCGGCGTCGCGAAGGCGCTCGTCGATATTTCAACCGCGTGGCTCGGCGGCGTCCGCGGCTCGCTTGGCCTCGTCACGGTCGTCGCCTGCACGTTGTTCGCTGCCATCTGCGGCTCATCGGTGGCGACGGCGCTGGCGATGGGAACCATTCTGCTGCCCGCCATGATCGAGAAAGGCTATCCGCGCTCGTTTGCCTTGGGCGTGGTCGGCGCGTCGGGGACCATCGGCATTGTGATTCCGCCGAGCCTGGCGTTGATCCTCTACGGCATCGTCGCGGAGCAATCGGTGCCGCGCCTGTTCCTCGCCGGCATCTTGCCGGGTCTGCTTCAGGCCGGAGCCTTCTTCGCCTGGGTCTGGTACGATTCTCGCCGCCGAAAATTTCCGGTCGAACCGACGATACCGATGGCCGAGCGCATCCGCGTGACCTGGCGCGCCCTGCCCGCTCTCTCGGTCCCGGTCGTCGTGCTGGTCGGCATCTACGGCGGCTTCGTCACCGTCACCGAAGCCGCCGCCATCGCAGCCGTGGTGTCGCTGTTCGTCAGCCTTGTTTTCTATCGCGGCTTCCACTGGACCGCGACGCTATCGGTCATCGCCGATGCGGTGAAGAACGCCGGCACGATCCTGCTGATCGTCGCCACGGCCCTGGCCTTCGGACATTGGATGACCGAATCCGGCGTGCCCGCTCAGCTCGTGCAATGGACGCTGGCGCACAAGTTCGCGACCTGGGAGTTCCTGCTCGCCATCAATGTGCTGCTGCTGGTGCTGGGCTGCTTCCTGGAAGTGGTCTCGACCCTGTTGCTGGTGCTGCCGATCCTGGCCCCGGCGTTGAAGCCGCTCGGCGTCGATCCGGTGCACTTCTCCATCATCTTCACGCACAACATGGAGATTGCGCTGATACACCCGCCTGTCGGGCTCAATCTCTATGTGCTTGCAACGATCTCGACGGCGCCGATCGGCGAAGTGATTCGCGGCATTTTGCCGTTCCTGATCCTGCTGCTGATCGTGCTCGGCATCATCACCTATGTGCCGAGCCTCACGCTTTGGCTGCCGCACCTCATTTACGGATCGTGAGGATCATCACATGAAGGTCCGCGCCGCCATTGCCGAGAAGGCGGGAGCGCCGCTGGCGATCGAAACCGTCGACCTGGACGGACCGAAAGCCGGCGAGGTGTTGGTCGAGATCAAGGCCACCGGAATTTGCCACACGGACGAGTTCACCTTGTCCGGCGCCGATCCGGAAGGGCTGTTCCCCGCCATCCTGGGCCATGAAGGCGCCGGCATCGTGGTCGACGTCGGCGCGGGCGTGACGTCGGTGAAGAAAGGCGATCACGTCATCCCGCTCTACACGCCGGAATGCCGTCAGTGCAAATCCTGCCTCAGCCGCAAGACCAATCTTTGCACCGCCATTCGCGCCACCCAGGGACTGGGCGTCATGCCGGACGGCACCAGCCGCTTTTCGCTGAACGGCCGGAAATTGCACCACTACATGGGCTGCTCCACCTTCGCCAATTTCACCGTGCTGCCGGAAATCGCCGTGGCGAAAATCCGCGCGGATGCGCCATTCGAAAAGGTTTGTTACATCGGTTGCGGCGTCACCACGGGCATCGGCGCGGTGATCTATACGGCCAAGGTCGAACCGGGCGCCAACGTGGTCGTGTTCGGACTGGGCGGCATCGGGTTGAACGTCGTGCAAGGCGCGCGCCTCGCGGGCGCCAATATGATCGTCGGCGTCGACATCAATCCGGCCCGCACGGCGCTTGCCCGCAAGTTCGGCATGACGCATTTCGTCAATCCCATGGAGTTGAAAGGCGACCTGGTGCCGCACCTGGTCGAGCTGACCGGCGGCGGCGCCGACTACAGCTTCGAATGCATCGGCAACGTCACCGTCATGCGGCAGGCTCTTGAATGTTGTCACCGAGGTTGGGGCGTGAGCGTGATCATCGGCGTCGCCGGCGCCGGGCAGGAAATCTCCACCCGCCCGTTCCAATTGGTCACCGGCCGGGTCTGGAAGGGTACGGCCTTCGGCGGCGCCAGAGGCCGGAGCGACGTGCCCAAGATCGTCGACTGGTACATGGACGGCCGGATCAACATCGACGATCTCATCACCCACACTCTGCCGCTGGAGCGCATCAACGACGGGTTCGATTTGATGCATGCGGGCAAGTCGATCCGCAGCGTCGTGGTCTATTGATCGCAGGGGTCAGAAGCGCTCCGCCCCGCCGGCGGCGCCGGCGGGGCGGAGGCAGTCGAAGTCAGCGGCTTATCGGCGGCCGACCGGTCAGGCCGCTTGATAGCCGAGCACGGCCTTGATCTCCAGGAACTCCTCGAAGCCGAACTCACCCCACTCGCGGCCGTTGCCCGACTGCTTGTAGCCGCCGAACGGCGCGGCAAAATCCGGACCAGCGCCGTTCAGGTGCACGTTGCCGGTACGCAGTTGCGCCGCCACCTTTCGCGCGTGGTTGATGTCGCCAGATTGCACGTAGCCGGAGAGGCCATAGACCGTGTCGTTGGCGAGAGCCACGACCTGCTCCTCGGTCTCGTAGGGCAGGATCGACAACACCGGCCCGAAAATCTCCTCGCGCGAAATCGTCATGTTCGGACGAACATTGGCGAAGACGGTCGGACGCACGTAGTAGCCGCGGTTCATGCCCTCCGGCCGCCCGAGGCCGCCGGTGACCAAGGTCGCGCCTTCGGCGATGCCGGACTCGATGAGCTTCTGGATCTTGCGGAACTGAGCTTCGCTCACCACCGGACCGATCGTCGTGTCCTTGGCGTTGGGATCGCCGACCTTCACGGCCTCAGCCGCCGCCTTGGCGATGGCGATGGCGTCGTTGTTCTGCTTGGCCTGCACGAACATGCGCGTCGGCGCGTTGCAGGACTGGCCGCTGTTGTTGAAGCAGGCTTGCACGCCGCCGGCAACGGCCTTCTTGAGGTCGGCATCGGGCAGGATGATGTTCGCCGATTTGCCGCCAAGCTCCTGATGCACGCGCTTGACCGTATCGGCGGCCGCCTTCGCCACCAGGATGCCGGCGCGGGTCGAGCCGGTAAACGACACCATGTCGACCTCCGGGTGGGAGGCAATGGCCTGCCCGACCGTGGCGCCGTCGCCGTTGACCAGGTTGAACACACCTTTCGGGACGCCCGCGGCGTGCAGCACTTCGGCGAAAATGATGGCGTTGAGCGGCGCGATCTCGCTCGGCTTCAGCACCATGGTGCAACCCGCCGCCAGCGCCGGCGCAACCTTGCACATGATCTGGTTGATTGGCCAGTTCCACGGCGTGATGAAGCCGCACACGCCGACCGGTTCGCGGGCGATCAGGGTCGAGCCGCGCACGGACTCGAACTCGAAATCCTTAAGCACCTTGATGATCTGCGTCAGGTGAGCGACGCCGGTTGCCGCCTGCGCCCGGTTGGCAAGCCAAGCCGGCGCGCCCATTTCCAGAGTGATCGCCTGGGCGATGTCGGCGTAGCGGGTCTTGTATACCTCGAGGATCTTCTCGAGCATTGCCACGCGCTCTTCCTTGGATTTCCGCGAATAGGCCGGAAACGCCGCGCGGGCGGCCTTGACCGCCTTGTCCACATCGGCGGCGCTGCCGAGGCTGATCTTCGCCGCAGGCTCTTCGGTCGCCGGATTGATGACATCGAGGGTTTTCGGCGAGACGGGATCGACCCATTCGCCATTGATGTAGAATTTCAGGTTGTTGCTGCTCATTCCGTCCTCTCCCTGTCGTGCGAGATTTGCTCGCGCCGAGCGTTGAACTCCGCCGGCGCGGCTCTTGGGCCATTCACTGGGCCGGGAGTATGCGACGAGCCACGGATTTGGGTCAACGACACAAGAAATTCAGTTAAGGTCTTGGCCATGCGGCCGGAAATCCTGTTTCCCGTCTTTGCGGCGGTCACCACGTTGCCGGGCATCGGCCCGCGCAACGCCAAGTTGGTGGAAAAGCTGGCCGGCGGCCGCGTTGCCGACCTGTATTGGCATCTGCCGAGCGGCCTGATCGACCGACGCTTCGCGCCGAAGATCGCCGAAGCGGTTGAAGGCCGCATCGCCACTATAACGGTCCACGTCGACGCGCATGCGAAACCCCGCACGCCGCGGCTGCCTTACAAGGTGCTGTGCTCCGATACGACGGGCGAGATGACGCTCGTGTTCTTTCACGGACGCGAGGACTGGCTGCTGCGCACCCTCCCCGTCAATGCCACCCGCGTGGTCAGCGGCCGGGTGGAAATCTACAACGGCGTGGTGCAGATGACCCATCCGGATCGCATCGTCACGCCGGAGGAAGCTGCGACCTTGCAAACCGTCGAGCCGGTCTATCCGCTGACGGCGGGGCTGCCGCCGCGCATTCTCTCCAAGGCCATTGCGGCGGCCGTGGAACGCGCGCCGAATTTGCCCGAATGGCAGGATGCGGCCTTTCACAGTGCGCGCGGCTGGACAACGTGGCGCGAGGCGCTACATTCGGTCCATCACCCGATGAGCGATGCGGACTTGCTGCCGGAAACGCCGGCGCGGTCGCGGCTGGCCTACGACGAGCTTCTGGCCAACCAGATCGCGCTGGCGCTCGTGCGGGCTCACACGCGCCGCTTGCCGGGGCGCAAACTCGAAGGCGACGGGCGCATCCGGCGCAAATTGCTCGCGGCGTTGCCCTATACGCTGACCGCATCCCAGAGCGAAGCGGTCGCGGAGATTGCCGAGGATCTCGGTTCCGGCACGCGCATGCTCAGGCTTCTGCAAGGCGACGTGGGCAGCGGCAAGACCGTCGTCGCACTTCTCGCCATGGCCATCGCGGCCGAGGAAGGTGCGCAAGCGGCGCTCATGGCGCCGACCGAAGTCTTGGCGCGTCAGCACATGGAATCGCTTTTGCCGCTCGCGGAAGCGGCGGGACTTCGCTTGGCTCTGCTGACGGGCCGCGACAAGGGCCGCGCCCGCGCAGAGATTCTGACGCGCATCGCCGGCGGCGAGGTGGACATCGCCATCGGCACCCACGCACTGTTTCAGGACGACGTTGCATTCCGCGACCTCGCCCTGGTCGTGATCGACGAGCAGCATCGCTTCGGCGTCGATCAGCGGCTCACCATTGCCGCAAAGGGCGACAAGGACCGCGGCGGCGTCGCCGTGTTGGTCATGACGGCGACCCCGATCCCGCGGACGCTCACGCTCACGGCTTACGGCGATATGGACGTGTCGCGGCTGACGGAAAAGCCGCCGGGCCGGCAGCCGATCGACACGCGGATCCTGCCGCTGGAACGCATGGACGAGGTGTTGAGCGCCGTCGGGCGCAAGATCACGGCCGGCGGGCGCGTCTTTTGGATTTGCCCGCTGGTTGAGGAGTCGGAGGACTTGGATATCGCCGCCGCGCAAGAACGGCACCGCTCGCTCGGCGAGCTCTTCGGCGGCACCGTCGCGCTGGTGCACGGCCGAATGAAAGGGTCCGAAAAAGATCGCGCCATGGAGGATTTCGCCGCCGGACGCGTCCGCATCCTGGTCGCAACGACCGTGGTGGAGGTCGGCATCAATGTTCCCGAGGCGACCGTCATGGTGGTCGAACACGCCGAGCGTTTCGGCCTCGCGCAGCTGCACCAGCTGCGCGGCCGCGTCGGACGCGGCAGCGAACGCAGCACGTGTCTCTTGCTCTATGGCTCGCCGCTCGGCGAAACGGCCAAGGCGCGGCTCAAGATTCTTCGCGAGACCGACGACGGCTTCCGCATCGCCGAAGAGGATTTGCGCCTGCGCGGCGCCGGCGAACTGCTCGGCACGCGACAGAGCGGTTTGCCGACGTTCCGCGTGGCCGATCTCGCGCATCACGCAGAGCTCCTCGCGGCCGCCCGCGACGATGCGCGCCTGATGCTCGATCGCGATCCCGGCCTCGAAAGCGCGCGCGGACAAACCTTGCGAATATTGCTGTACTTATTCGAGCGGGACGCCGCCGTGCGTTATCTTCGCTCCGGCTGATTGGCAACCTTTAGCTGCACGGCCGCATCCGACGCAGCCTGCCGCAGCTCGGTCAACCGGTCCTCCGGCATCACCACGCCGCCGGAGAGCACCATCTTCATGCCCTCTTCCACGGTCATGTCGAGGCGGATGACGTCTTGGGCGGGGATGAACAACAGGTAGCCCGAGGTCGGGTTCACCGCCGTCGGCAGATAAACGGCGAGTACGTCGTCGGGCAATCGCCGGCCTGCTTCTCCCGTCCGCTCATTGGCGAGGAACGCGATCGCCCATATCCCCGGACGCGGAAACTCGATCAGCACCACCTGGCGAAACGACGAGCCTTGCGTAAGCACCGTCTCGAAGATCTGCTTCAGCGCGCTGTAGATGCTGCGGATGATCGGCATGCGCGCGACGATGCGCTCGCCGAAGCGGACCAGGCGGCGGCCGACGAAATTGGCGGTAAGGAAGCCGATCAGCGTGACCGCAATGAGAACCAGGACCACGCCAAATCCCGGAATGCTGAACGGCAAACGGCTGTAGGCGGCGGGCAGCAACGGCGCCACGTTGCGATCGACCGTGTCGACCACCGCCTGGATCAGATAGACGGTAATGGCGACGGGCGCCGATACGGCTAAGCCGGTCAGGAAGTAGTTTCTGAGCCGCCCGCCGATGCCCAATCGGCTTGAACCCGCTGGAATCGGACCATTCGACGGTGCTTTTGCAGGCTGCGGCGGGCCTTGGTTCACATCGTTCATGGTGACCACGCTGTTGTGCTACGAGTATCGGCGTCGGCACGCTTCCCGGCAAGTCGCGCCACCCCGCCACGGACACCAAGATTTGATGCCTAAGCGTCCAGATTTCGCCATTGTGTCCTGAGAAACCTCAGGTACTTACACGTGCGCCGTATGGTCAAAGCGGCGCCTGGGGGCTAGTTTCAGCCGGCATTGTACGGGCAAGACACATGAATTCTGAGTCGACGAGACCGCCGCGACTGGCGAGCGTGGCGACGGCGGTACCGCCCTATGTGCTGCACCAGGACGCGGTCGCTCGCGGCGCCAACCGCATTTTTGCCCGCTCGTTTCCCGATTTCGGCCGATTGGCGCCGGTGTACGAGAATGCCGCCATCGAGACGCGGCACTCCTGCGTGCCGATCGAGTGGTATTTCGCGCCGAAGAGCTTCGAGGAGCGCAATCGGCTCTACATCGAAAACGCCGTGTCGCTCCTCGCTGAAGCGGCGGAGCAGGCTGTGGCTGACGCCGATCTCGCGATCGGCGACATCGACGGCCTCGTAGTCGCATCAACGTCCGGCATTGCGACGCCGAGCCTCGACGCGCTGTTGATGGAACGGCTTCCGTTCCGTCGCGACGTGCAACGCCTGCCGATTTTCGGCCTCGGTTGCGCCGGCGGCGTCATCGGCTTGGCGCGCGCCGCGCAATTGGCGCTTAGCGCGCCGGGCAAGCGCTACCTGTTCCTGGTGGTCGAGCTCTGCGGCCTCAACTTCCGCCACGGCGACCGGACGAAAAGCAACGTCGTCGCCACCGCGTTGTTCGGCGACGGCGCGGCGGCGGCCGTGGTGAGCTGCGAGGCTCGAGGCCCGGCGATCACCGGTTGGGGAGAGCATACCTGGCCGAACTCGCTCGACGTCATGGGCTGGGACGTGACGAACGACGGTCTCAAGGTGGTCTTCTCGCGCGACATCCCAACGCTCGTGCGGAAAAAAATGCGCGAGGTCATCGATCAGTTCCTGAAGCAAAACGGGCTGCGCCTCGGCGACATCGACACGTTCGTCTGCCACCCCGGTGGCGCCAAGGTTCTCGATGCGCTGGAAGAGGTATTCGAGCTGCAGAGAGGCGGGCTGACGCATTCGCGCGACATCCTTCGCCGCTTCGGCAACATGTCCGCCGCCACGGTGATGTTCGTGCTGAAGGAAGCCCTGGCGGCCAACGCCGCGCGCCGCTATCTGCTGTCGACCCTTGGACCCGGCTTTACGTCGGGACTGCTTGTGCTGGACGCCGCGTGAGCTGGCTCTGGATCATCCTTATCGCCGTCGCCCTGCAGCGATTGGCGGAATTGGCCCTCGCCGCGCGCAACACGCGGCATCTGTTGGCCCAAGGCGCCCATGAGATCGGCGCCGCCCACTATCCGCTTTTCGTCCTACTTCACGGAAGCTGGCTGGTCGCGCTGGCGATCATGGTACCGCGCGACACGCCGCCCAATTTGCCGCTGCTCGGCGTATTTGCCCTGCTTCAGCTCGGCCGAATCTGGGTCATGGTGTCGCTTGGCCGTTTTTGGACCACGCGAATCGTGACCCTGCCCGAAGCGCCGCTCGTGTCGCGCGGCCCGTATCGATGGGTACGGCATCCAAATTATTGGATCGTAGCGGGCGAGATCGTCGTGCTGCCCCTGGTCTTCGGCCAATGGATCATCGCCCTGGTTTGGACGATCTTGAACGCGCTGTTGCTGCGCCACCGCATCCGGCTGGAAGAGAGCGCCCTGGCGCCCCGGAGCATCTGAGCCGCACCTCAATTGCACCCCAATCGCTAGAACGCCCGCTGGCTTGATCCCGGCACATTCCTTACCATGACCGTCAAGAGGTAAATCGGCTTGGGGAGGCGGACATGCGTTTGCAGGGCAAGGTGGCGATCGTGACCGGCGGCGGATCGGGCTTCGGCGAAGGCATTGCCAAGCGCTTCGCGGAAGAAGGCGCGTCGGTCGTCGTAGCCGATATCAAACACGATGCGGCGCGGCGCGTGGCCGGCGAAATCGCCAAGCGGGACGGCCGCGCCACGGCGGTCGCTGCCGACGTGTCGTCGGGACCGGCCTTCGCGAGCATGGTGAAGACGGCCACCAAGCAATTCGGCGGCCTGGATATCCTGGTGAACAACGCCGGCGTTCCGCAGCGCAACGGTCCGATGACCGAGGTGAGCGAAGCGACCTTCGACCAGATCTATGCCGTCAACGTGAAGTCGATCTATTGGTCCGCTATCCACGCGGTGCCGGTGATGAAGGCCAAGGGCGGCGTCATCATCAACACGGCATCCACCGCCGGCGTCCGGCCGCGTCCCGGCCTGGTCTGGTACAACGGCTCGAAGGGCGCGGTCATCACCATCACCAAGACCATGGCGGTCGAGCTGGCGCCGTACAGGATCCGGGTCTGCGCGCTCAATCCTGTCGCCGGCGATACGCCAATGCTGGCGGAATTCATGGGCGGAACCGATACGCCGGAAATCCGCGCGCGTTTCTTGGCCACCATCCCGCTCGGCCGCCTGAGCACGCCGAGGGATATGGCCAACGCGGCGCTCTATCTCGCTTCCGATGAGGCGGACTTCATTACCGGCGTATGCATGGAGGTCGACGGCGGCCGCTGCATCTGATGCCGGAGGACGAGCAAACCGCGGAAGCCCGGTTCGCCGCCGCGCTGGCCCTGCACCGGCAGGGCCAACTGGCCGCGGCGGCGGACGCCTATAGCGAAGCGCTCAAGCTCGAACCCGGATTGATCGGCGCCCGAATCAATCGCGGGGCCTGCCTGCGCTCGCTCGGCCGCACGGCCGAGGCGCTGGCCGAATTGCGCGATACGGCCCGCCGCGCACCCACGGTCGGCGTCGTGCATCTGTCGCTGAGCCAAGTCCTGAGCGACCTCGGTAGCACCGCCGATGCGCTGGCCGAAGCGGAACTTGCCGCGGCGCTCGATCCCGCCAACGCCGCCGCGCAACTCAACCTGGGCCAGCGCCTCGCCGATGCCGGAAGAATCGAGGCGGCGATCCCGCCGATCACGCGGTCGACGTCGCTTGCACCGCAGATGATCGAGGCCTGGTCGGAGCTGGCGAACGCGTTGACCCGCGCGGATCGGCTCGAGGAAGCGCTAGTCGCAAGCGAGCGCGCCTTGAAGCTCTCCCCGGATCATGCGGATGCGCTGTCGACCTACGGAAATATCGAGCGCGAGCTGGGCCGCTTCGAAGATGCTTTCGCGACGCATTTGCGCGCCCTCGCCCTGAAGCCTGCATCGCCGGAGATCGCCTGGAACTTCGCGCTCGCGGCGCTGACCGCCGGACATTACGGCAGCGGCTGGATCCACTTCGACCGCCGCCTGGAATGCCGCGGCGCCCTGGTGCGAAGCTATGCGCAGGACCGCTGGGACGGCCGGGCGCCTCTCGACCGCAAGACCGTGTTCGTCTATCCCGAGCTCGGCTTCGGCGACACCATTCACTTTGTGCGCTTCGCCCCCATCCTGAAGCAACGGGGCGCAAGACGCTTGATCGTCGAAGTCCAGGCGCCGCTGGTCCCGCTGATCGCACGAATGCCCGGCATCGACCAGGTGATCGGGCCGAAGGAGACGCCGCCGCCGTTCGATTTCCATCTGCCGCTGATCAGCTTGCTGCCCGCCCTCGACATTCGCCCCGAAACCGTATTGCCCGCCGAGGGCTATCTGACAGCGCCGGCAAAGGAACGGCCCGAGATCGCCGCCGCGTTGCGCCGCCCGCCGCACGATGCGTTGACGGTCGGACTGGTCTGGTCGGGGGACATGAGCCGAAGTTTCGGCGCCAAGCGATCCGTGCCGGTGCTCGATTTGCTCGAGGCGGTGAACATTCCGGGCGTCGCTCCATTCCTCCTTCAGAAGGAACGCAGCGCCGGCGATGCCGAAGTCATTCGGATGCACAAATCGGCGATCGACCTGGCGCCCTGGCTCGGCGATTTCGACGACACGGCCTGGGCCGTCAGCCAGCTCGACCTGGTGATCAGCGTGGACACGGCGGTCGCGCATCTTGCCGGCGCGCTCGGCATACCGGTCTGGCTCCTGCTGCGATACGCCCGCGACTGGCGATACCCCGTGACGCATGAGGAAAGCCCCTGGTACGAGAGCATGCGCCTGGTGCCGCAAACGCGGCGGGGCGACTGGTCCGATGCATTGGGTGAAGTGCGCGAAGCGCTGGCGGCATTGGCCGCGGAAGGCGGCTAACGGCGTTCCGGGCCGCTCTCCAGGGGAGCGCCAGCTCTCGGCGGTTTCGCGCGGTGGCCGTGAAGGGATATGTTGGTCGAACATTTGATGGTTCTAGCGCACTATTGGCACCAGATGCCGTCAGCCATGCCGACATGAGCCCGGAAACGCGCCCCATAGGCCACGTTCAGCCGCTGGATGCGGAATTGCAAGCGCTCCTGGCGCAGCATAAGACCTATGTCAATTCCCGCGGCAAGCAGGGCAAGCTTGCCGATCTTACGGGCGCAGACCTTACCGGCGCCGATCTCTCGGGCATCGATTTGCGGGGCGCCACGCTCCGATATGCGCGACTCGACAACGCCAATCTGCTTCGGGCCAACCTG
>DASQHM010000196.1:0-35578 GCA_035632095.1 Candidatus Cybelea sp.
CGCGTTAAAACCGGATTGCCGCAACAGGTGGAGCTGGTACATGCCCGACAGGCCGGCACCGATTACGATCACTTCCCAGCGCTCGACGGCACCGGCGCCGTTCGCCGCTATTTCATTGGTCCGTTCGGTCATTGTTGCGCCTGCCGTGGCTGGATTCACCCGAAACCAAGGGTAGCATAGGCCCGCAACTTTCGGGGAGCATCCCGCATGGATCGTCGATCGATCCGCTCAATTCCTGCATTTTCCCTGGTTATCAGGGGTTTCGGACGGAGACAGGCACGCTTGAGACTGCATTCACCGCCGCTTGATCCATTTCGAAAGGTCCCGAACCGGGTTCATCGCAAAGCGTTGCGACGGTTCTGCGGAAAATCGACTGCGGCGTCACGTTCCTCGGAGTTGTCGATTTGCGCTATTCGCCGCCGCCGCCGCCGACCGGATTGTAGTCGTAGCGGCCGACGCCCTGGAGGAGCGCGAAGCGGCAGCGGCCGCCGTCCTTTCCCGTCACCTGATGCGCGCGCTTCGCCGGCACCGCGCAGCTTTGGCCCGCCGCAAGTTCGAATCGCGCCCGCGGCGCCCGCGTCTCCACGACCATCGGCCCTTCCATGCAGATGAAGGTGTCGGTGACGTTGCTGTGCCAATGCCAGGGTACGCTCTGGCCGGGCCCGAGGGTAAGGATCACCATCCTGAGGTCCGGCGTTTCCGCCACCATCTCGCGGTTCTCGACCTCGTAGAGCGGCTTAGCTTGGTTCGTCATGGCGACCCTCCCGACCAATGCGAAGCAGCGCAGTCTAGCAAAATGCACTCGAGGCGGCACGCGCCGGAACCGTTGCCGCGCCGCCTGCATTTGACAGCGGAGGGGCACACTCGCGATGCTCTAACAAAAGGTGTCGTGGAAGAGGAGGAACCCATGGATGGCGCCAGAGCGGCGGTCTTGCCGAAGAGCGGCGTCGGCTTCGACCCGCCGCCCAAGGGAACCGATCTGATCGAGTGGTACTACGCGAAGGGCGTTTCCGACGGCTTTCCCGTGGCGCCCCCGACACCGGAGAAAGTCGAGGCCACGGTGGCGGCTCTCGGCGGCAATGCGGACTTTCTCGAATGCGGCGTGCCGCCGCGGTTCGGCGGGCTCACCCGTGAAGTGCTCGCGGTCAACATGGTGATGGCAGGGTGCCTGCCGGAGTATGCGCCCGTCGTGCGGGCGGCGATGCTGGCGCTCTGCGACACGGCGTTCAACCTGAACGGCGTCCAGGCGACGACGCATATGGCTTCGCCGCTTCTGGTGGTGAACGGCCCAATTCGCACGGCGATCGGCATGAACGCCGGCTGCAACGTCTTCGGCTC
This sequence comes from Candidatus Cybelea sp., assembly GCA_035632095.1. GTDB lineage: Bacteria > Pseudomonadota > Alphaproteobacteria > Ferrovibrionales > Ferrovibrionaceae > DASQHM01. The sequence goes on from DASQHM010000196.1 coordinate 1,339, forward strand.
CGGGAACCGCGCCAACGCCACCATCGGCCGCGCCGTCCGTCTGATACTGCTGAACGTCGGCGGCGGCTGGCCCGGCGATCTCGACAAAAGCACCCTGGGCCATCCCGGCAAGTACACCTACTGCATCGCCGAGAACGAAGAGGAAAGCCCGCTGGCGCCCTATCACGTGGCGTGCGGTTTCAAGCCTGAGACCTCCACCGTCTTCACCATCGCGGCGGAACCGCCGCACAGCGTCACGAACCACGTCGCCAACGATCCGGAGGGCATCCTGGACAGCATCTGCTCCGCCATGAGCACGATTGCGCACAACAACGCGGTGAGCAGCGGCCACTGCGCCGTGGTGCTCGGGCCCGAGCATGCGCGAACCATTGCCGCCGCCGGATGGAAGCGGAGCGACGTGTGCTCCTATCTTTGGATGAATGCCGGCAACCTCTTCCGCAAGCTCGCCTTCGAGCACCGCTACGGCAAGGTGTTCAATCGCAATCTGCCGCTTTGGTACCGGCGCGACCCGGATTCGCGCATTCCCATCGTGCCGAGCCCGGACAACATCCATCTCTTCGTGGCCGGCGGGACGGCGGGACGCTTTTCCGCCTTCATTCCCGGCTGGGGCCATATGAGCGCGCCGGTAATCCGCGCCATCGACGGCGCCGAACTGGCGGAGGGCGCCGTGTGCCTCGACGATTCATGTCGTGTCTAACCGCAGCTATGCATCGGGACAGGAGCAAAGACGGATGACCGAACGTCGCAATCACGAGATCGTCTACGATCCGCGTGGCGTGGTGAGCGTCGAAGCGACGCCCATCGCGCCGAGAGTGTCGAAGATCGCGGGGCTTCGGCTCGGCGTCCTCGACAACACCAAATGGAACGCGAACAAGCTGCTTCGCCGCAGCATGCAGCGCCTCGACCAGGAGCAGGGGTTCGCCTCCGTCACCTATTACCGGAAGGAGAGCTTCTCCAAGGTAGCGTCGCCGGAGTTGATTCGGGAGATCGCGGCGAACAACGACATCGTGCTGACGGCAATCGGCGACTGAGGCTCGTGCACTTCGTGCTGTATGCATGACGGCATCAATCTCGAGAAGCTCGGTTTGCCGACCGCGGTGGTGGTCACGGAGGCTTTTCTGCACGAGGCCGAGGTGCAGCGTGCGGCGCTCGGCATGGAGGGCTTGAAGCCTGTTGTCATCACCCACCCGCTGAGCTCATTGACCGACGCCGAGATCGACAGCCGCGTCGGCGAAGCGGTGTCGCAGGCAACGGCGGTGTGGCGGGGAGCTTGAGGCGCGACTGTCGTCGGGTGAAGCTGGAATTCCCCGGCCGGACTAAGCTCGGCAACCATGGAACAAATGCCGGAAACGCTCGCAGGGAATGGGCATGACGAGAAGGTGCCGATTTCGGTGCTCACCGGATTTCTCGGCAGCGGCAAGACGACGTTCCTCAGGCGGGCGCTGAGTTCGGCCGCCTGCCCGGACACGGCGGTCGTCATCAACGAGATCGGCGAAATCGGCCTCGATCACTATCTGGTCGAAACCGCCGACGGTCCGGTGCTCGAGCTTCCCGGCGGCTGCCTATGCTGCGCGGTGCGCGAGGATTTGGCGGCGACATTCCGGGGCTTGCTCGCCCGCCGCGACGCCGCCGGCGGGCGAATGTTCCAGCGCATGGTGATTGAGACCACGGGCCTGGCGGATCCGGCGCCGATACTCTTCACGCTCGGAGCGGACGCCGTGCTCGACCGGCGGCTTCGCTTCGATCGCATGGTCACCGCGGTCGACGCGACACTGGGCGCGGCGACGCTCGACCGGTTTTCCGAGGCCGCGCGCCAGGTCGCCATGGCGGATTGCCTGCTAATCACCAAGACGGACTTGGCTCCGTACGACACGCCGTTGCGCCGGCGCATCGAGGGGCTCAACCGAGATGCGGAACAATTCATCGGAGCCGGCGAAATCGACGCGGCGGCCGTTCTCTTCGGATCCGCCCCGGCGGCGATGCGGCCGCGGCCATCAACGGCACCCGGGGAACACACTCATGGCGTGGCGAGCTTTGCCGTCGTGCTGCGGCGCGGCTGCTCGCGCGTCGACTTCGCCCGGGCCCTCGGCGGCTTGGCGCGCGATCGCGGCGAAGATTTGTTGCGGATAAAGGGACTGGTGCAATTCACCGACCGCCCGGGAGAGGTCGGCTTCCTGCAAGGCGCGCAGCACGCGCTTTACCCGCCGGTCTGGCTCAAGGGTTGGCCGGATACGGACCGGCGAAGCCGCCTGGTCTTCGTAGTGCACCGCATCGAGCGCCAAGAAATCCTGGAGCGGTTTGCCTTTGCCGGTGCGGAACCGTTTTCGCCGCCACCGGCCGGCGGCTAGAGCAAACGGGGAGGAGACGTCATGCTGGACCTGATCATTGCGAACGGCACGGCGGTGCTGCCGTCCGGACCGAACCCCGCCGACATTGGCGTCGCCGGCGGCCGCATCGTTGCCGTCGGCGCGCCGGGCAGCCTCGCCGCCATCGGCGCCGCGCGTACGGTCGACGCAAGCGGCCAATTGGTGATCCCCGGCGGCATCGATCCGCATATTCACTGTTCCTGGCCCATTCCCATGCCGGGTCAGCCGCAACCGCAATTGAGCGCCCCCCCGGCGCAAGTCAGCCGGGCGGCTCTGCATGGCGGCACCACGACGTTGATCGATTTTGCCATGTGGACGCCGGGCGAGCGGATTGAAGACGCGATCGAGCGACGTCGGCGGCAATGGGCGCGGGCGTGTTATTGCGACTACGGCTTCCACATCATGCTGCAAGGCAAGATTCCGCCCGAGACCCTTGACGAGCTCGGCCAGGCGATTGGGGAGGGCCATGCCAGCGTCAAGATATTCACCACCGACATCACGCCGAGCCGCCGCGGCCGCATGATCCATTTCGGCGACATCTGGGAGATCCTCAAGGTGACGGCGCGCGCCGGCGGCATCGCGGTCATCCACGCGGAGGACAACGATATCGTCATGCATATGTACGAGAAGCTGATCCGCGAGGACCGCGCCGGCTTCGAGAACATGGCGGAGGTGCACAATACGCTGTCGGAGGATCTCTCGTTCAACCGGGTCATCCGATTGGCGGCGAGCATCCCCGGCGCCGCGCTTTACATGATGCATACCTCGGCCGCGACCGGGGTGCGCGCGATTGCCGAAGCCCGCGCGCAAGGCGTACCGATCTACGGCGAGACCCTGCACCAATATCTGCTCTATAGCGCCGAGGACTATAAGAGGCCCGGCGGGCAGATGTTCCACACGTACCCCTCGCTCAAGTTCAAGGCCGATCATGATGCGCTGTGGTCGGCGACGCGGGGCGGCGCCATCCAGGTGGTGGCGACGGACGAAATCTGCTGCCCTTTGAAAGTGAAGTTGCAGGGCCGGCGGATCGACGACGTTACCGGGGGCAATGCGGGCGTAGAGCCGCGCGTCTCGTTGATCTATGGGGAGACGGTGGTGAAGCGCGGCCATAGCCTGAGCGAGTTCGTCGGCCTGGTTTCGGCCAACGCCGCGAAGATTCTCGGCATGTACCCCCGAAAAGGCGCGCTCGCGGTCGGATCGGACGCCGACATCGTGCTGCTGGACCCGCGCAAGCGACGCACGCTCAGGGCCGCGGAACTACATGAAGCCGACTACACGCCATGGGAAGGCCGCGAAATGGCGGCCTGGCCGTCGATGACCATTCTTCGCGGCAAGATCGTCGTCGAAGACGGAGAATTCCACGGCGACCTTGCCGATGGCCAGTTTCTGAAACGAAAGGTGGCGGGCGAAATCCGGGCCAAGCCGGCGGTCTGACGCGGCGCTTCGGTCCCGTCGCGGCTCGATGCAGTCGCGGGCCGGTGCGCCAGCGGAACGTCCGAACAGCAGAGGGCGGCAGGCGCGGCGGAAAGCACGGTTCACCGCAAACCGGCTACGAGGACGTGAACGATGTCGAACGGTTGTGCCACGATCCGGCGATGTGGCGGGTCGTTGGCGACCGAGCGGTTTACGACGCTGCCGCGTCCGCTAGAGAGATGGGACGTTTTGAGACGGAATGGCTCACGCACCCGGCGAATCTCGCGGCACTTGCCGATCTATCCGGCCAGTGGACCTCGAGCTGCGCAACGTCGCCGTCGCGGCTGCATCAACCACGCCATCGGCTGTGAGCACGACACCATAGTCGCGCTCTGCGCTAGCACGCGCAATCAAGCCGCTTGCCACGTCGGCGGCGACCAGCGCCGCATTGCGCGTGAAGGGATCGCCGAAACCGCCGCCTCCCGGCAGGGCGAGCACCAGCCGGTCGCCTGGCGGCACAACATGTTTTCCCTTGTCGGCAAATATGGCACCGGAGGCGAGCCCATAGGTGCCGGTGGCGCCGGGGTGTCCGCCGTTTCGCCCTCGTGCCGGATATTTCAGGCGATCGAACGTCGCAGCCGACATGGCGAAGGGCGCATCTTCGCCATTGGCGATTTCCAGCAGCTGGCCGAAGCCGCCGCGGTAGGCGCCAGCGCCGGCGGAGTCGGGGCGAATTTCCTTCCGCCAATAGACCACCGGGGCAAGGGTTTCCGTGATCTCCACCGGCACGCAGCGGACGCGGCTCGGAAAGGCCGTTGCGGAAAGGCCGTCCTTGTTCGGCCGCGCACCCATGCCGCCGGCGAGGATGGTCATTGCGGTGAAGCTGGTGACATTGCTGGCGTGGCTGGTTCCGACGCCGCCAACACCGTGACCGCCGAACATGGGCAAGGCCCAAAGGCTGGCCGAACCTTCCGCAGGTGTGCCTTGCGGCAGCGCCTGATGCAGGCAACCAAACACCACGTCGGGCAGCATCTGCCCGACCACATGGCGCGCCGTCACTGCGGCCGGGCGCGGCGCATTGAGTATGCTGCCGGGCGGCGCGTTGGCGGTTACCACTTGGAGGGAGCCGAAGTTGTTCAACACGGCGGGACCGATCATGCAGCGCACGCCGAAAGACGTGTAAGCTTCGGTATAGCAATGCGGCACATTGATGCCGTAGGACGAAGCGGCCGAAGTGCCGGTGTAATCCACATGGATGCCTGTTTCCGACACCGTCAGCGCCGCCGCGATTTCGACCGGCGCTTCGTAGCCGTCGGCGGTCAATCGGTGGCGGTATGTGCCGAAGGGCAGTTTGCGAATCTGCTCCAGCATGGCGTCCCGCGAATTGCCGATGATGAATTCGGCGAGCTCGACCAGCGTCTCTAAGCGGAATTCTGTCATCATGGCAGATAGCTGACGGCAGCCGGTTTCGTTGCAGGCCGCCAGCGAGTAGAGATCGCCTTTCACTTGCACCGGTTCCCGTACATTTGCGTCCACCATGTCGAGAACGAACTGATTGATGCGTCCGGCGCTGGCGAACGGCATAGGCGGAAAGCAGATGCCTTCCTCGAACACCTGGCGAGCGTCGGCGCTGAAGCCGATGCCGCCGATATCGACAACATGTGCCGTGGCGGCGAACAGTCCCACGATGCGGCCGCCATGGAAGACCGGCGTGACAACGGTGAAATCGAAAAGATGCCCGGTGGAAAGCCAGGGGTCGTTGGTCAGAAATACGTCGCCGGGCCGCATGGTGTCCGCGGGGAACCGCTTCAGGAAGTGGCCCACCGAGAGCGCCATGGAATTCACGTGCCCGGGCGTGCCGGTCACGGCCTGGGCGATCATGCGCCCCTTGACGTCGAATACGCCGGCGGAAAGATCGCCCGCCTCGCGCACGGCCGTGCTGAAGGCGGTGCGCAACAATGTCTGCGCCTGCTCCTCGACGACGGCGATCAGGCGGTTCCACATGATCTGATGGCGGATCGCCGAAAGACCGCCTTGCTTGTTCATGAACTCGTTCCTTCCGCCGGCCGCTGGCGCTCCAGGACGATATAGTCGAGCGCATTCAGATGAGCGTCAAATCCATCGACCACCACGGTGGAGGTCTCCGCCTCGGCAATCACCGCCGGTCCCGCAATCGTCATTCCGGGTGCAAGCGTTGCGCGCCGGTAGACCGGCACTTCGCGATAGGCCTCGCACTCGGCATCGAACAGCAGGCGGTGCTCGTGCGGCGCTGGCGCCGGGCGCAGCTCGACGGCCTTTTGGCGCACCGGCGTCGCCACATCGCTTCGAACGACCACGGACCAGGCCAAGAGCTCGATCGGCACGCCGCCGATGGCGCGGCCGAATTGTTCGCCGTACTTCGCCTCAAAGCTCGCGCGGATGGCAGCAACGCTGTCTTTCGTCAACAGGCCGAGGGAGACCGGCACGGTGATCTCGTGTCCCTGGCCGAGATAGCGCATTTCGGCGGTGCACGTCTCCGCTATTGCGCCGGCCGGCGCACCCTGGCGCACCACGGCCTCCGCCTCCGCACGCATCTCGCCCAACGTGCGATTGACCAGCGCCAAGTCGAAAGCTTCGAGGCGCATATAAAGGCTGCGCACCACCTCGTACGCGATCGGCGCGCGCAGGAAACCTATGGCGGAGCCCACGCCGGCACTTGTCGGCACGATGATTCGATCGATGCCGATTTTCTGCGCCAAGCGCGCGGCATGCACGGGCGCCGCCCCGCCAAAGGCCACCATTGTACAGTCGCTCAAAGTCTTGCCGCGTTCGATGGCGTGCACGCGGGCCGCATTGGCCATGTTCTCCTCGACGATCTCGCTGATGCCGAAGGCGGCGACCGGACCATCCAGGGCAAGAGGCCCGCCGATCATCCGGGTGACAGCCGCATTGGCCGCGACAGCATCGAGTTTAAGCGTGCCGCCGGCGAAAAGATCGGGGTCGATGCGGCCGAGCACGACGTCGGCGTCAGTGACCGTCGGCATGACTCCGCCGCGTCCGTAACAGGCCGGGCCCGGTTCCGAGCCGGCACTTTCCGGCCCGACCTTGATCCGGCGCAGCGCGTCGATTTCCGCGAGCGAGCCGCCGCCGGCGCCGATCTCGACCATCTCGATCACGGGAATGCGCAAGGGCAGGCCGCTGCCCTTGAGGGAGCGGTAGATTCGCGCCACTTCGAAACTCCGCGAACCTTGCGGCCGATACTCGTCGATCAGGCAGATTTTGGCCGTGGTGCCACCCATGTCGAAGGACAGCACCTTGGGAAGGCCGCATTCGGCGGCGATGAAACCGGCCAGGATGGCGCCGCCCGCCGGGCCGGATTCGACCAGGCGAATGGGAAAACGCATTGCCGTGTTGAGTGTGGCGAGGCCGCCCCCGGACAGCATGAGAAACAGCGGGCAGCGGAATCCGGTTAGCCGCAGCAATCCATCGAGGCGGCCAAGGTAGCCCGCCATGAGCGGCTGCACATAGGCATTGGCGCAGGCGGTGGAGAGGCGCTCGTACTCGCGCACTTCCGGGCAGACTTCCGACGAAAGCGTGATCCAAAGCTCAGGCAGCCGAGCCTGCAATAGCTCGCGGATGCGCCGCTCATGCGCCGGATTGGCGTAAGAGTGCAGCAACCCGACTGCGACGCTGGCGACTCCAAGCCGCGCCAGCTCCGGCACCAGCGCCTCGACTGCAGCTTCGTCAAGAGCCAGCAGAACCTTTCCGCGCGCGTTCATCCGCTCCGGCACAGTGAAGCGCAACGGACGCGGGACCAGCGGTTCGGGTTTGTCGATATTCAGGTCGTATTCGGAGAAGCGATCCTCGAACGCCGTTTCCAACGTATCGCGATGACCTTGCGTGGTGATCAGCGCCGTCAGCGCGCCCTTGCGCTCGATCAGCGCATTGGTCGCCAAGGTCGTGCCGTGAATCACCAAGTCGATGTCGGCGCCTTGCGTGCCGGCCTGGCTCAGGACGATTTCGATGGCAGCCATCACGCCGGTTTCGGGTTTGTTCGGCGTGGTCAGGACTTTGGTGGTGAAGCGCTTGCCGCCGGTCTCCAACGCGATGTCGGTGAAGGTGCCGCCGATGTCGACGGCGAGACGCGATGCCATGCCTGTTACTTCCCGTGGGCCGTATCCAGGATCCAGCGCAAGCCGTCGCTGCTGGCGGCGCCGGCGATGACGATCTCGTCGAGGCTAACGTCGCGGTAGGCGGCAAAGGCCGCGCGGACCTCTTCCGGCGTGCCGGCGGCAGCATGGCGGCTGATCACATCGTCGGTCATGAGCCGGTCGACCGTGATCCAATCCTCCCGCGCGTAAGCCTCGGCCAGCGCCGATTGATCGAGCGCACTGCCCGCGAGCTCAAGATTGCGGGCGTGATGCGCGCCGCGCAGCACGAAGGCCAATATGCGGCGCACGCGGTTGCGCGCCACCGAACCGGCGTTATCCACGGCCGAAAAGACCAATGCGATCTTGCGGATCGTCCGGTTACTTCGGGCCTCGCCGTTGCGCACATGATCGAGGGTCCAGCGGATGAAGGCGGGTGCCGTGGCGGCGCTGATCAGCACGCCGTCGGCAATGGCGCCGGCGAGCTCCAGCATCTGCGGCCCGGATGCGGCAAGCACGATCGGCACCGGACGCGCGCCGGTGACGAGCCGACGCCCTTGCACGTGGAAGCGCTCGCCCTGAAAGTTCACGGATTCGCCGGCCAGCAGCGCCCGTGAAATTTCGATCGACTCGCGCAAAGTCTTCAATGGCTGCGGCGCAGCAATTCCGGCAGCTTCCAGGTCGCCCGGCGCGCCGACGCCGAAGCAGAGCTGCACCCGGCCGGGGAAATATTCGTCAAGCGTCGCCGCCGCCATGGCGGCATAGACGGGATGCACCGAATAGGGACTCATGGACATAAGCGCCACGCCGATGCGCCGGCTCGCCGCCAAGGCCAGCGCGGCGACCGCGATCGGTTCCTTCTGGAAGAGGTGCGAGGCAATCCAGATCGTCGTGGCACCGGCGGATTCCGCCGTGGCCACCGCGGTCCGCATCACCTCGGGCGTCTCCCTGCCTTCGAACGATACGCCGAAACTGCCGGACACCATGCTCTCCCTCATGCAGCCTTGAGACGGTCGATCAGAACGTCGAGCGAGGCCAGGTCGAAATAGGGAAGGTCGCCCACCGCGGCCGGCATTTCCTTAAGACCGCTCGACGTCAAGATCGCCACCACCGGTTCTTCGATGCGCTCGCCGCGCTGTTTCGCCTCGAAGAGCGCAGCAAGACCGGCAGCGCCGGAATACTCCTGCCACAACCCTTCGTGCGCAAGCCGCGTTGTTGCCTCGGCGAGCGACGTCTCGGCAAAGACGAACGCACTACCTCCGTCCGCCAGCGCGGCGATGCCGCGAAAGCCGCCGACCGTGCAGGCGATGCCGGCGGCGAGCGAGGGCGGACCGCTGACCTCGACCGCTGCCGCATTGCGCCGCAGCGCGTGCGCCAGAGGTCCGCGCACGCCGGGTTCCGCCGCAACGATGCGCGGCGCGCGCGCTGCCAACTTGAAGCGGACAAGTTCGCGGAAGCCCTTGGCCAGGCCGTAGAGCAGCTCGCCGTATCCGGTCGGAACCACCACGGTCGCCGGCATGGTTCCGCCGAGTGCCGCAAAGATCTCATAGGCGATGGTCTTATAGCCTTCGGTGCCGAAGGGATTGCCGGTGTGGAACCGGGTCAGGTTGCTTGCCGGCATGAACCCGGTGGCGGCGATGAAGCGATTGAGCACGGGCCACCGTTGCTCCCCCGGCACCACCACCACATGAGCGCCGAGGGCCGCAAATAGATGCCGGAACGCCGGTTGCGCCTCCGGGCTGGTTATGACCACGCAAGGAAGCCCGGCGCGCCCGGCATAAGCCGCCGCCGCCGCGCCGTGATTGCCGGATGACGCCACCGCGATACCGCGCGCGCCGACCGCAAGCGCCGTGCTGACTACGCAATGATTGAGGCGATCCTTGTGGCTCCACGTCGGATTGCGGCTCTCGTCCTTCAGCCAAAGCGGACCATCTAGGCCGATCCAGCGGCCGATGCGCGCCGCAGGAAAAAGCGGCGTACCGCCCTCGCCGAGCGAGAGCCCAGGCATTAAGGGCGGCAGTAGCGGCGCCCAACGGTCGAGACCGGGCAAAGGCGGCTGGCGGAAGATGGACGGCGGCACGCGCGAATAATCGTAGTCGATCTCCAGCGGGTATTGCATCTCCGGCGTGCTGGTCGCCGGGCAACCCTCGAGCAATGGCGGGTAGAGCGGGAAACAGCGGGTCGCATCGCCGAGCGAGCGTTGGCCGATGGCGGCCGATGCGCTCTTCGCTACCCAATCCGCCGGCTCAGCCATCGCCTTCGCCCCGGGCACGCGCGTCAGGCACCCTCATGCCGCTCACGCCGTCAGCTTTGGCGTCACGTCCTCGGCGAACATTTGCATCTGATCGAGCAGCTCCTGGACATCGTTGGCGGCGAAATAGAGGCCGAGAAAATGAGTCACGCCGGCGTCGCGAAGCTTCAATGCCTTCTCGACCACGGCGCCGGCGTTGCCGACCAGGTTGATGTCCTCCATGGCCAAGCCCATCTGCTCTTTGAGAGTCGACTTCCTGAGCGACATGATGTGCTTATACATCTGGCTCTGCTTGAAGCGCGCTACGGCGCCTTCATGTGTCTTACCGAGATGGACGATGAATTGCGGCGCGATCGAGATCCGCTCGGGATCGCGGCCTGCCTTCGCGGTCAATTCCTTCAGTTGCTTGACCAGGCCGCCGAGCCGCGCGACTTCCATGCCGGCGGGAATCCAGCCATCAGCGGATTCTGCCACGCGACGCAAGTGGTTGACGCTGTTGCCGCCGAAGTAGATCGGCAAGCGCTTCTGCTTTGGCTTCGGTGCCAGCTCGACGTCCCGAAATTTGTAATACTTGCCGTCGAACGACGCGACACGCTCGGCGAACAGCAGTTGCAATGCCTTGACGCCTTCTTCCACCATGTCGCCGCGATGTACGTTCGCATCGGGCCACAAGGCCTCGAACTCTTCGCGATAGGCACCGACGCCGACGCCGATTTCGAGTCTACCGCCGCTGAAATGATCCAGGGTGGCGATCTGCTTCGCCACCACGACGATGTCGCGCCGCATGGGCAGCACCAAGATGCCTGTGCCAAAGCGGATAGTCTTGGTATTCGCGGCGACGAAGGCATAGGTGACCAGCGGCTCCCAAAAGCGAGGCGGCACGGGATATTCGGCGCGCACGTAGTGTTGGGTGGTCATGTGATCGTTGCCCCAGACCGAGTGGTAGCCGAGCCGCTCGGCATGCTGGGCGATCCTGATCACCACGTCGGGATCGGAGAACGGGATCGGATAGGTCAAACCTTCCATACCGGTTGGCAGGCCGGCGCTGACTATCACGCTCATGACATTCCTCTTTGCATTGCAACGACGCCGTTTAGCGATGCAGCTCAGGCGATTTCGCGGCGCGCTGCCGCGGTCGCATCGCGGTCGATGCTGCCGTCGTCGCCAATAATCACCCCGTAGTCCGTTGCCGCAGCGGCCCGCGAAACCATACCAAGCTTCACATCCTGCAATACCGAGGCCGGATCGCGCTTGCGCGGATCACCAAGCCCGCCGCCGCCCGGCATTTCGATGATCAGGGTCTCGCCCTTTGGCACGGTCTGTTGGCCCTTGCCACGGAGTCTTTGTCCGTGCGTCAACCTGAGTACGCCGACCTTGCCGTCGGCGCCGCCGTCGCGGCCGCGCGGCGGAAAATCGACACGGTCGTAATTGGCGCTAATGGCGAAGGGCGCGTCGTCGAGGCTTATGACTTCCATCACCTGCCCGAGGCCGCCGCGAAACTCGCCGGCGCCGCCGGAATCCATACGGTATTCCTTCCGCAGGATCAGAATTGGCGACAAGGCTTCCGTCACCTCGACCGGCACGTTCCGCACCCCGCTCGGGAAGGCCGTCGCGGACAATCCATCCTTGCCGGGACGCGCGCCGGTGCCGCCGGAATGGAACGACATGACGTTGAACACCGCGGCATCCGCGAGTTCGGAGGGATCGCCGTCCACCCGCCCGGGGCCGCCCATCGCAAACAGGTTCCACAGGCATGACGTGCCTTCCGCCGGGACCTGACCCTGCATGGCCTCGTGCAGGCAGCCGATCATCAGGTCCGGCAGCATCTGGCCGGTGATATGCCGCGTCTGCACGGGCAACGGATGCTTGGCGTTGAGGATGCAATTCTCCGGCGCGCTCACCTTGATCACGGAAAGCGAACCCTCGTTGTTTGGCACTTTCGGCGCGACGATACATTTGATGCCGAACGAGGAATAGGCTTCGGTATAGCAGAACGGCACATTTATACCGAAGGCCGAGGGTCCGGACGTGCCGGCGAAATCCACACTGATGCCAGCCGCTTCGATGGTGAGTGCGGCGACGAGATCGAGCGGCTTGTCGTATCCGTCTATGCGCATGCGGTTTCGATAGGTACCGGGCCGCAGCTTGCCGATGGCATCGAGCGAGGCGGCGCGCGAACGGCTCAGGATATGCTCGCCGAGATCATCGAGACGCTCGATCCCGAATTCGTCCATCATCTGCAGCAGGCGGCGGCTGCCCACGTCGTTGCAAGCGGCAAGCGAATAGATGTCGCCCACGACCTGTACCGGCTCGCGCACGTTGCTTTTTACGATGTCGATGAGCGTCTCGTTCACGCCGTGCTTGTCGGCGAAGCGCATCAGCGGCACATAGAGACCTTCCTCGTAGACCTGTCGCGCATCGGGACCGGTGCCGCGGCCGCCGATATCGACTACGTGGCTGGTGCAGGCGAACATGGCCACGAGTTGCTCGTGCCGGAACACCGGCGTCACCACTGTAAAGTCGTTGAGATGCCCGGTGCCCTTCCAGGGATCGTTCGTGATGAAGACGTCGCCCGGCTGCATGGTCTGGGTCGGGTATTTGTCGATGAAATGCACGACCGCTCGTGCCATGGAATTCACGTGGCCGGGCGTGCCGGTCACGGCTTGGGCCAGCATGCGGCCCTGTGCGTCGAAGACGCCGGCCGAGACATCGCCGGCCTCGCGCGTCGAGGTGCTGAACCCGGTCCGGATCAGGGTCTGCGCCTGCTCCTCCACCACGGCAATCAGCCGGTCCCACATAATCTGTTGATGGATCAGGGACATCGGTCGCTTGTCGCTCATTGCTCACCTCGCGCCATGACGATGTAGCCGAGCCCATTGATGCGTGCGGTGAAGTTCCGCAATACGAGTGTGGTCGTCTCGTCTTCGATGATCAATGCCGGACCGGGCAGAGCGCAGCCTGGCATCAGGCTGCTTCGGACATAGACCGGCACGCTCTCGCGTTCGCCGCTCGCGGAATCCACCACATCGGCGCGGCCCGCGGGGTCCGCAATGCGATCCGGCGGCGACGGCGGACACGGATCGACCGGCGGACCCGCCGTCGCCAGCCGTAAGGACCAGCTCAGCACTTCGACCTCCAGTCCCGGAATGCTGCGGCCGAATTGCACGGAATATTGCGCCTCGAACAGCCGGGCAAACTCCACACGATCCGCCGGCACGGCGTCGCGGGCGGGAATGGTCACGGTCACATCGTGTCCCTGGCCGCGATAGCGCATATCGGCAGTCCACAATTCGGTCAGCGGGGCCGCCGGTGCGCCGCGGCGGATTACCGCTTCGGCTTCGGCGCGCATCTCGTGGCGAAACGCATTGATCTGCGTTGGATCGAAGCTTGTGTCGAGGCGGACGTAGCGGCTGCGCACGACCTCGTAGGCGACCGGCGCCATGAGGAAGCCCACGGCTGAGCCTACGCCGGCGCTGGTCGGCACGATCACCGTGTCGATGTCGAGTTTTTCCGCCAGACGGGCGGCGTGCAGCGGCGCCGCGCCGCCGAACGCCACCATGGCCCGGCCGGACAGTTCCTTGCCGCGTTCCACCGCATGCACGCGCGCCGCGTTGGCCATGTTCTCCTCGACCACTTCCGAAAGTCCGAGCGCCGCACGGGTGCGGTCGAGACCGAGCGGCTTTCCGACGTCGGCCGCGATGGCCGATCCGGCAAGCTGCGGATGCAGCCGGATGGTGCCGCCGGCGAAGCGCTCCGGCCGGATGCGGCCGAGTTCGAGATCCGCATCGGTGACGGTCGCGGCCTTGCCGCCCCGCCCGTAACAGGCGGGTCCAGGATCCGAGCCGGCGCTTTCGGGGCCGACGTGGATGCGCGCCATCTCGTCGACGGTGGCGATGGACCCGCCGCCGGCGCCGATCTCGACCATCTCGATCACTGGAATGCGGATCGGTATGCCGCTGCCCTTGAGGAAGCGATATTGCCGGGCGACTTCGAAGCTCCGCGAATATTGCGGCTGGCCGTTGTCGATCAGGCAGATTTTCGCCGTGGTGCCGCCCATGTCGAAAGACACGATCTTGTCGTAGCGGCATTGGGCGGCAATGCGGGTGCCTAGAATGGCGCCGCCGGCCGGACCCGATTCGACCAGACGAATGGGGAAGCGGCGGGCGGTTTCGAGGGTGGTGAGTCCGCCCGCGGAAGTAATCAGGAACACCGCGGCAACGAAGCCGCGCGCCCGCAGGCTTTGGTCCAGCCGTTCGAGATAGCCGGCCATGACGGGCTGCACATAGGCATTGGCGCAGGCCGTCGACCAGCGTTCGTATTCCCGCATTTCCGGACAGACTTCGCTCGAAAGGGTGATCGAAAGCTCCGGCACCGCCTGCCGGAGGAGCTGGCGCACCCGCTGCTCATGCACCGCATTCACATAGGAATGCAGAAAGCCGATGGCGACGCTGGTCACGCGCTCGGCGTGCAACGTCTCGACGATGGCGGGAATCGACGTTTCGTCGAGGGGCGAGACGATCCTCCCGCGCGCGTCGATGCGCTCCGGCACACCGAGCCGCAGGTGCCGCGGAACCAGCGGCGGCGGCTTGTCCATGAAGATGTCGTATTGCTCGAAACGGTTCTCGTAGGCGATTTCGACGGCATCGCGATGACCTTCGGTCACGATCAGCGCCGTGCGGGCGCCCTTGCGTTCGATGATTGAGTTCGTCGCCAGCGTCGTGCCGTGAATGATCAGGTCGAGCTCAACCGGCTTCAACCCGGCGTCGTTCAGGACCATGTCGATGCCCGCCAGCACGCCTTCCTCCGGCGCGTGCGACGTGGTTAATACCTTGCGGCTGTACCATCTGCCGCGCACGTCGAGCACGAAATCCGTGAAGGTACCGCCGATGTCCACCGCGAGCCGCACCGAACTCATGCCTGTGCGACCTCTTTGATATTGCCGCCGAGATAGGCTTCGCGGATGCGCGGATCGTCGCGCACGGCGGCGGCGGGTCCTTCGAGAAACTTGCGGCCAAGCTCCATGACGATGGCGGTATCGGAAATCAGCAGCGCGCCATGGACGTTCTGTTCGACGACGAGCACGGTGACGCCGGTCGCGGCAATCTGGCGCAGGGTCGCGAATACCTCGCCTTGCATCTTCGGCGACAGACCCAGCGACGGTTCGTCAAGCAATAGCAGAGACGGGCCGGTCAACATGACCATGGAAGTTTCGAGAATTTGCTGCTCGCCACCCGACAGATTCCCTGCCAGCACGTTCCGTTTCCGCTCCAGCAGGGGAAACGATCCGATCACGCGGTCGAGCGCCGCCCGATGTTGGCGCGCCGGCAATATGTAGCAACCAATCTTGAGGTTCTCGGCCACGGTCATGAGCGGGAAATTGCAGCGGCCTTGCGGCACAAAGCCGATGCCGCGCCTCAGCCGCTCCCAAGGTTCAAGCCGCTCGATGGATTCGCCCCGGAAGTTGATCTGGCCGGCGAAATGCCTGATGGTGCCGTAGATAGCCCTGAGCAGAGTCGATTTTCCGGCGCCGTTGCCGCCGATCAAAGTGGTGATGCTGCCGGGAGCGAGGCTCGTCGAAAAATCGCGCACGATGGGAACTTCGCCGTATCCCGCCGTGAGATCGATGACCTGCAACGCCGGTATGCTCACGACATCACCGGCAGTCGCGCGGGCGTCGATTCGCCGATTCCGAGATAGGCATCGAGCACGCGCGGGTCCCTGTGGATCTCCTGCGGAGGGCCTTCGGCAAGCTTGCGTCCCTGGTCGAACACGATGACGTGGTCGCACAGCGAGCTGATGAAGTCGACGTTGTGCTCGACGATCAGGAAGCTTGTCCCGTCGGCGTTGGCGCGGCGCAGAATGTCGGCGATCCCATTGATGCGCGAAGGGTTGACGCCGGCGACCGGCTCGTCGAGTACGATGAGTTTGGGCCGCGACATCAGCGCGGCCGCGAGCGCCAGCAGCTTCTTCTGGCCGTAGGAAAGGATTGCGGCAGGCGCCTCTATGTGCCCCGCAAGGCCGACGAATGCAATGAGATCGCGCGCCCGTTCCTCCACCCGCCGGCGCACGGCGCGGTATTTGGGCGAGCGCAGAAACGCGTCGAGCCACGTGACTTCGGCGAACGGTGCGGCCACCACAAGCAGATTGTCGAGCAGGCTGAAATGATCGTACGCGCGCACGGATTGGAACGTGCGTACCAGACCGAAGTGCGCGATTTCCTGCGGCGCAAGCGCGCTTATATCCGTCCCGGACAGCCTGACCGAGCCGGCGTCGCTTTGCAGAAAACCGCTGATGCAATCGATCATCGTGCTTTTGCCGGACCCGTTTGGGCCGATCAATCCGGTGATGGTGCCGGCCTCGATGGCGAACGACACGCCGTCGACGGCATGCACGCCGCTGAAAGCCTTCGCCAGGCCGCTGACTTCCAGCAGCGCCGTCATTTCAGCGCCGCGCGCAAGGCAGAGACGCGACGCTGCTCGAACCAGCCGGCGATCCCTTGCGGCATGGCGAGCATGGCAACGACCAGTATTGCGCCATAGATGACCATGCGCAGGTCGTCGGAAAACCGCAGCGCCTCGGGGAGAGCAACCATGACGAGGCCGACGCCGACGACGCCCCAGAAACTGCCGGCGCCGCCGATGATGACCACAATGAGGAAGGTCTGCATGTAGTAGAAGTCGAGGATCGTCGGGTCGACGATTTTCAAGTAGAAGACGAACACTCCGCCGGCGATGCCGGTAACGGCGGCGCCGATCACGAAGGCGGCGAGCTTGTAGGGCAACGGTGCGATGCCTTGCGATTGCGCCAATACCTCGTTCTGCTTGATCGCCTTCAGAATATGGCCGATACGCGAGGTGCCGAACACGTAGAGAAAGGCCAGCGCCAACGCCGTGAATCCGAGCACGATATAGTAGAAGCGCGCCGGCGTGCCGAAATCGAACCCGAGCAACGTCGGCACCGGCAAGCCGGGAATGCCAAGCGGCCCGTGCGTAAGGTCTACCCAGTTTCGTACCACCAAATCCGTAAGCAATGAGAAGGTCAAAGTGACAATGACAAAGGCATGCCGCTTGGTGCGCAGCGTCGGCAAGCCGATGACGATTCCGAGTATCGCCGGCACCAGGCCCGCCACGATCAGGCCGCTCCAGAAGCTCCCGCCCAACGACATCACCGTCAGCGCGGCGCCGTAACCGCCGATGCCCCAGAAGGCCAGCTGGGCGAAGGAGAGAAGTCCCGCGTAGCCGTAGACGAGATTCAACGCGGCCGCCGCCACCGTATAGAGCAGGCCTGAGATCGTGATGCCGATCAGATAGTTCGACGCCGTGACCAGCGGCAACGCCGCGAGGGCAGCGATGCCTGCGCCGAGCGCCAGCCGTTTCATTGGACCCGCATCCTGCCGCGCTGAAGAATTCCGTCCGGTCGCAGCATCAAGACCACGATCATGATCGCGAACACTCCGACCTCTTGCCACGCTATGTTGAAGAATCCGCCGATCCAGCTTTCCGCCAATCCGAGCAAGAGCGCGGCGGCGACCGCGCCGAGCATATTGCCGAGACCGCCGATGATCACCAGCGCGAAGGCCTTGAAGATCACGGATTGTCCCATCGCCGGCTCTACGTTCTGGATCGGCGCCAGCGCGGCACCCGCGAGGCCGCAAAGCGCGGTCGCCACGACGACGGCATTGCGCGCCACCTGCTTCGGCTTGATGCCCACCATCAGGGCGGCTTCGCGATTCTGCGCGATGGCGCGCATGGCCCGGCCAAATTGCGTGAAGTTCAAGATGGCATAGAGTGCCGCAAACGCGGCCAAGGCCTCGGCACCGCCGAGCACGCGCGTCCAGGTGATGCGCACCGTGCCCATGTCCAGCCCCGCGAAGCCGAAATTCGTATCGACCAGCCGCGGCGTCGCGGAGAAGAAGTATTGCATGCCGTAGAGCAGGATCATCGAGACGCCGATAGTGATCAAAATGCTGCGCTCGAACTCGCTCTGTCGGAGTCGCGCCAAAAACAACTCGAACAGCACAAGCCCGGCGGCGGCGCTGGCAATGACGGCCATAACGATGGCGGGCCAATACTGGAGTCCGAACACCGGCAGCAGGAAGGCCATGGCGAAGGCGCCCAGCATCAGAAACTCGCCGTGCGCGAAATTTATGATTTCAAGGACGCCGAACACGAGAGCCAAGCCGACGGCGATCAGGGCATAGAGCGAGCCGAGGATCAGGCCGTTCAGGGTCAGCTGGATGAGGTAGGCGGAATCGATGGCCATGCTTGCTGGTTGCGTACTATCTTCGACCGCTGGCCTCGCCGGTCCTGGCGGGCATTCGGCGCTTAGTCTAGGCTCAATTCTCAATCGTCGATCTGGGGAGTTTCAATGTTCATTCGAGCATATCTCGCCGCACTCGGCGTCGCGATGGCCGTTTCTTCATCGGCGGCCGCGCAAGACATCGTCATCGGCCTGAGCGCGCCGATCACCGGCCCTGCGGCAACGGCTGCTGTTTGGGAGCGCTGGGGCGTCGACATCGCGCTCGACGAGATCAACGGCGCCGGCGGGCTGCTTGGCCGCAAGGTTGAGATCATGTCCCTCGACAATCGTTGCAACCCGGCGGAGGCGGTCAATGTCGCCAACAAGCTGGTCGAAGCGAAGGTCGCGGCCGTCATTGGCGCCCATTGCAGCTCGGCCACGTTGGCGGCCATGCCGATCATCAAGGACGCGAAGATCCCGATGATTACCGGTGTCTCGACTAGCCCGAAGATCACCGAGCTATCGGGCGTCGGCGGCAACGATTGGATGTTCCGCTTCAATCCGTCCGATCAGGACATGATGGATGCGCTCGGCATCTATCTTGGCAAGCACACCAACTTCAAGAAGATCGCGGTGATCGCCGAGGACACCGACTTCGGCCGCGGCGGCGTCGATGCCTTCATTCCGGCAGCGAAGAAGAACGGCCTCAGCCTGATCTCCACCGATTTCTACCCGCAGAACCAGCCCGATTTCACCAGTATCCTCACCCGCGTGCAGCAATCGCGGCCGGACGCAATCGCGCTCTTCCAGCTGGGCGGCGATCAGATCAACTTCCTGCGCAATGCCATGCAGCTCGGCATCAAGATTCCCTATACCGGCCGCGCGGAGCTTGGCGGCAAGAATGTCCAGTTCATCGAGGCCGGGGGCATGGAAGGATCGATCGGGGCATGGTTCTATAGCGCTGACATCGATACGCCGCAGAACAAGGCATTCGTCGCGGCCACCCAGAAGCGCTTCAACAGCATCCCGTACCTGCAGACGTGGCACGGCTACGACAGTGTGAAAATCCTGGCCCAGGCCATCAAGGAAGCGGGCAGCGCCGAACCGGCAAAGATTCAGGCGGCGCTGAAGAAGGTCTCGTATCTCGACGTCATGGGCGAGACCATGCGTTTCGACGATCACAACCAGGCCGGCAAGACGGTCGTAATTCAGCAAGTTAAAGATCGCAAGATCACAGTCGTGGAACTGTTGGAGCTCAAGTAGTTGCAAGCTCTCGCTTCAACGATTTGGGCCGATACATTTAGGCGTATCAAATAGAGGTCTCGTTGGTTGCAGTTCGACGCAGCCTACTCAACGAGGAACAGGCCCATCTTGCCTTGGCCAAGGACGCGCCAAATTATCGTGCGATTCAACATCTCGGCCGGATCACCGCGCAGCCAGTTCGCGGCGGCCTCCTCCACCATTACTGCCCGATATAGTTCTTGGCAGGGACTGGGTGGCGGTGGACGCAGTCTGTGGCGAACCCGTCTCCGGCCGATTTCCCTGCTATGCAGGGAAAATACAGGGAATTTCATGGAAATTGCCCCTCCGACAGGCGGGGTCAGGTCAATTTGTCGCTGTCTCCCAGCGTATTTCGGAGAAATTCCCTACTCAACGGAACAGGGAATATTTTGGCCGCATCAGGGAAAATACGCGAGGAAGCAGGGAATTTGAGGACCTGAGCAGGGACCCTGTCGAATTGGACAAGCGGCCTGAGATCTACGGTAACGAGCGTGAGCCCAATCAGCCCGGACGAGGTTTTCGGAAGGCACAGGTCCTCAAGCCAAGGCAGACTCTTGCTCCGCGCAGACGGCGAGCTGCTCGTCACGGTTCAGCGACCAGCGCGCAGCGGGCGTATTCGGCGCCACGCGATGCGGCGCGCTGGAAATGTCGGCCAGTCAGCGTGGCCAGTCACGGCAAGGTGGTTGGAGTCTCGACGAGGTAGCCGATGCAGAAATGAGCCATGTGCGCGACAGCTTCGGCACTGTGGTAGTCACCGAATTCGGCAGTGGCTTCCTTGCCGGCGTACATTCGGCCGATTCCAGCGCCACCAGGGTGATGGGGTGCCCACTCGGTGATGTCGTAAACTTTTCCCGAGATGATGATCCAGCAGTCGTCTCGGGTGTTGTGCAGGGCGACCTCGTCGCGCGTGACGGGGCGTGTACCCTTGGCGGGAGCAGCCGGCATCCAGAGCTTGCGGGTGATCGCAACGTAGTCGGCCTTGGCGGCTCGGCGGAAGTCCCACGGTCCTAATCTCTTGGGAGGCAATTCGGCGCCGATATTGCGGGCGTCGTACGCGTAAATCCAGGAGTCGTCCTCGCCGCCGCGTTTGTCGTGGACAAAGGCTGGGCTGACCCGTTCGTCGAGCCTCTCGAGTAGCGCCTTCTGCTCAGCGGTGTCCTTGGCCCGCAAGTGATCGAAGGCGAATTTGGAGCCGAGTTGGAAGCGGGTGGCGCGGTAATGCCGCACGCGTTCGTAGTGCAACAACGCTGTAGCCACATCGCGGCCGTGCAGGGCGAAGGCGCTAGCGAGCGCGGCGGCGTCCTCGAAGGACTGCGCGGCGCCTTGGCCAAACGTGGGAAGCATCGGGTGCGCCGCGTCCCCGAGCAGACAGATGCGGCCCTGCACCCAGGTTTCGAGCGCGTCACGATCGTAGAGGCCCCACTTGGTGGGACGAACGATCGCCCCCGCCAGAGCGAGCAGGTCGTCTCTACTGGAGCTCCCCGTGAATGCCTCGCCCACCTCGCGAAGGATCTCCTCCTGACTGACGGGAAACCAGTCACCCTCCTCCTGCTCGAACGCGGCAGAGTCGGGCTCATAACGGGCGATCCACACGTTCAACAACTCGCCGCCGCGCACCCAGTACGTCGTCGCCCCGCTCCTGTCGCTCCGATAGCGGTCCATGCTGAAGGAGTTGATGGGATTGTGGTCCAGCGGCCTACCGTCAGCCTTGCGGAGCGAGGCGACCACCGTCCGTGGAATGAGCCCACGAAAGCAGGTCACCTCAGTCCAGCGCTTGGGACGCGGGTTCGGCCACGCCAGCTGCAACGTGGCAGAGTTGATCCCGTCGGCACCCACGAGAACCTCTCCCGTGGCGGTTCGACCATTCGAAAAGGTCGCCGTCACCTCGCCGGCGGTCTGATGCAACTGTGTCAGCCTGCAGTCCATGTGCACGGTGATCGGGCACGGCGCCCCGCTGTCGTGACCGAACTCGAACACCCGCTTATAGAGGCACATCAACAGGTCCAGCCTGTGCATGTGATGAAACCCGGCGCCGTCGCCCGCGGCGGTGACATGATCGAACGGCCTCTTTGTCACGCTCCCATCCGCGTTGAACTGCCGTGTCGACTCCAAAATTGCCGCACGGCCACCGTCGATCACCCCGTCGGGGCCCTTGGGATCCCCGCCATCGAGGTCGACGCCCAGCCAACGACATATCCGCGCCCCGTTGGGCGGGATGTTCAACCCGGCGCCTGCGGTGCTGGGCACCTTCGTCTGCTCGTAGATATCGACCGATGCGAAGACGCCGGACTGTCGCAGCGCCAACGCCGTCATCAATCCGCCCATTCCCGCACCGACAATCACTGCCCGCATCCTGTCGTCCTTCCGAAGTAAGCCAACGCACCGATTTCCCACCTCGCGGCGCGAGTAAGGTGATGTCGCCTGAGCAGATGGGCCGAGACTAGCCGCGGGCGGACCGGAAATGAAGCAGCTTCTCGCCTGGACAGGAAGTGCCGACTCCACGATCACCAGCGAGGCCGTCATGGCCATGGCCGTCAATCGGCGTTGGAACGTGACCCCCGATCGGCGTGCAATAGTGACCTGTGCTTTCTCAAAACCTGATCCGCGCGTACGGGTGGCGGAATTGTGGATGGGTCGGCGGCGGGCCCTAACGGTGCCGGTGGGTTCGCCATTGTGATAGTCGCAAATACGGATCCACAGGCGCGGCCATCGCCAATCATCGGTGTCGCGAAGCGCATCCGAGCAGGCCGCGGACTGCAGGGTGTTTTCCGTGATGTGTAACGGCAGCGCCGCTTCAACTCGGGCGGCGGTGGCGGAGCACAGATATGAGCAATCGTCGAATCACCGACATCGTGAGCGGTCGGTTTGTATCTGCCTGCCATCGGCATTGCGTTTGTGCCGGTGATCGCGCGTCGCCTGGCTCGGCGAGGCGCCGGGCCGGTCCAGTGCGGGTCTAAGATGAGCGGCGGCCAGGTCAACCGGAGCGGGAATCTGGCGAACACCGCCGCAATGAGCCCGGCAAGACCCCGGTTGGCGGCGCGCAACGGCGGGAGAACATGAAGATAGGCGTTGTCAGCCGCGCTGCGCCCGTCAGCGAGTCCCATCGGACCGAGTCCTGCGATCTGGTTACGCCAGAAGGTTCGCCACGTCTGCGACGGTCGTGCTTCAATATGACCAACGCGAACAGCAACCGGAAGCCGGCCGTCGGCACGATCAAGAAGTCCATCGCAGCAACGCCAGCGGCATGGTTGCAGAGAAACGTCTTCCAGGTCTGCGACGGTCCTCGTCTGCCTCTGGCCATGTACTTGGCGACCGTTGATTGCGCCACCTCGAATCCGACCTTAAGCAATTCGCCGTGAATGCGCGGCGCACCCCAAAGTGGGTTGGCCAAGCTCATATCCCGGATCAATCTACGCAGCTCCGGCGGGACGCGCGGCCGACCGCCAGGAGCGTGCGAGTTCCAGCGCCAGAATCGTCAAAAGCCCGCCCGATGCCACCGGATGACGGTATCCGGCTGGATAACTGCGATGGCCCGCAACGCCGATGGAATCAGGCGAAAGAGGCAGACGAAGAAGAAGCGATCGCCGTTGGTAAACCGGATTCGCCCCGATACCTTCCGGCGAAGCACAACCAGTTGGTGCCGCACTGCCACATTCTCTGCTTCAAGTCGGGCCTTCGACTTGGACGGCGAGGCCACGATGGCCAGAAATAGATATAGCAGCGCGATCATTGAGCATCGAGATTACGGGATTCCGACGCCCAATCAATGCGGACGTCGTTTTCGGCACGGACAGCTAAGAAAAGGCGGCTCTGAGCGCATTTGCTATAGCTCGTCGGACGTCCGCATTTCGCCGCTGCCGTTCCACGTCACCCAGGCGTCTCATCGGCGCAATCTTCGATCTCCGCGAACACTCTCGCCAACCATATGAATGAAAATATTCGAGCATCGCCACGCCGCCATTGATCGGGATCAATCCGCGTTCGAGTGGATCGCCCGACGCGGCCGGGCAATTCACGTAACACGAATGCAATAGGTTCGAACCGGCGCAAAGACGTTGATCTCCGCGGCGACATATGTCGATTTCCTCAATGTGCGCCTTCATGCCTCTGCGTGCTTGGAGACTTGTAGGTCTTACCGCTTTGCGGCTTCGGCTCTTGCGGGAAACAAGAAGGAGATGATGTGTGGCGCCGCCCTTTGCCGACTGAGCTCCGAGGCTTACCATCGATACACAATTGATTTCCATCAATGGCCAGCGCAACACAACAAGCAGGATTGATCGCCGGCCGTGAAAGGCATTTGCCATGGTGTGCGCGACGAGCGCCTTGCTCACTGATCTCTACCAACTGACGATGCTGCAGGCCTATTGGCAGCAAGGCATGCATGATACGGCGGTCTTCGAGTTTTTTGTGCGCCGGTTGCCGGACAAGCGCCATTTTCTGCTCGCCGCCGGGCTGGATCAGGTACTTGATTATCTTGAGGCGGTCTGCTTCAAGCCGGACGAAATTTCTTGGCTCCGATCGACCGGCCGTTTCGATCCGAAATTCGTGGATTGGCTCGCCGACTTTCGCTTTCGCGGCGAGGTTCATGCCATGGCGGAGGGCAGCGTGTTCTTTGCCAACGAGCCGATATTGCGCATTACCGCCGCGTTGCCCGAAGCGCAATTCGTGGAAAGCCGCATCATAAATTTGCTGCATTTCCAGACGGTGGTAGCGTCCAAAGCGGCACGGATGGTTCTCGTGCGACCCGACGCCCTGTTGATCGATTTCGGATTGCGGCGGGCGCATGGCGCCGAAGCCGGCCTCCTCGCGGCGCGCGCAAGCTATCTGGCAGGCTTCGCCGGCTCGGCGACGCTCGAAGCGGAGCGCATCTTCGGCGTTCCCGCCTTCGGCACCGTGGCGCACTCGTTCATCCAGGCGCATGCAAATGAGCGCGAGGCATTCTTGAGCTTCGCACGCAGCTGGCCAAAGGATGTCGTGTTCCTGATCGATACCTACGATACGGAAGCGGCGGCGCGCCTGGTCGTTGAGCTTGCGCCCGAGTTGAACCGCCTCGGTATCGAGATCAGGGGCGTCAGGCTCGACAGCGGCGACATCGTCGCGCTGGCGCAGAGCGTTCGCCGCATTCTCGACCGGGGCGGCCTTGCCGATGTCCGGATCCTGGCGAGTAGTAGTATGGATGAATACTTCATGGCCAAGGCCCTCGAAGCCGAAGCCCCGATCGATGCCTTTGGCATCGGCACGCATTTGAGTACGTCCGCCGACGCGCCCTACCTCGATTGCGCCTATAAGCTTCAGGAATATGCTGGCCGGCCGCGTCGCAAGCGCTCGACCGGCAAGGCGACCTGGCCAGGGCGAAAGCAGGTCTATCGGAATTACGATGCGCAAGGTCAGATGATGGGCGACGTGCTGACCGTGCACGGCGATCCGCAAGCCGGCGAGCCGCTCATCCGGCAGGTGATGCGGGAGGGACGCCGTTTGAGCCGGCAGGAGCCGCTGAGCGATGGCCGCCGCCATGCCGCGTCCGAACTTGCGCGCCTGCCGCCGGACCTCCGTGGCGTCGGGCCCGCCAAGCCATATCCGGTGACTGTGGCAAGCGCCCTCCAAGATCTGGCGGCCGCGACCGATCGGGAAACCTGACGCGGAGCTATGAGCCGTCCCGCCACGTCGCTTCGATCGCGCCATCGTCATTCGGCACGAACCGCGTGCCGAAACTCGCGCCTTCGCGGCTCAATCTGTCGCAGAGCCACGCGGTGTCCCCGATAGACGCATGGCGCAAGCGGAACCGCTCGATCTTGAACGGCCAGGTCACGAGCCGCGCCAGCCGGCCGCTCGACGCGATAACGGTTGGAAAGTACATGAGCGACAGATCGGTACGGTAGTCGGCGCGACCCGCGATGCCCTCATAATCGTTCAAGAGGTCGCCGCAACCGTACAGGATGAGCTTGCCCCGATACACTTCGAACGCCTTGGCGTGATGCGATGAATGGCCATGCACGATGTCGCACGCGGCTTCGCCGATAAGAGCGTGCGCAAATGCGATCTGTTCCGGCGGAACGTCATAGCCCCAATTGCTGCCCCAGTGGACCGAGGCGACGACCACGTCGCCGGATTGCCGGCGTTCTGCCATCTCGGCGCCGATACGCTTCGCTGTACGTTGGGACAGGTCGGGTAACAGGTTGAGGCCTGGCATGTCCGGGCCGGCCGCCCATTCCGGCGGTATGCCGCTGCTGGTCGAACCGAAGGAAAAGACGAGCACGCGGCCCTTACCTGAAACCGGAAGGATCGCCGGTTCCGCGGCATCCCGGCGGTTCCGGCCGGCGCCCGCGGTAGCGATGCCGGCCAGGGATAAGGCATCGAGCGTATCGAGTAGGCCCGATCGGCCCCAATCCATGACGTGATTGTTGGCCAGCACGCAGCATTGTATGCCTGCGGCAGTCAAACATGGGACGTTCGCGGAATTCATCTTGTAATTGATCGCCTTGCGCCAGGCGGAGTCGCTTCGGGTAACGCTGGTCTCAAGATTTACGATGCGAGCATCGGGACCGATACGGCGCAATTCGGACAAGCCATCGCCCCAGACATAAGTGAAATTCACAGGCCTCGGAATCGGTCCACTTTTCGCTTCGGCGAGTTCCACATAGGTCGACGCGGAGGAGACGTACGCCTCGTGCAATCGGGGATCGCCGGGAAACGGCAGCACTTGGTCGACACCCCGCCCAGTCATCAGATCGCCAGAAAGGAACAGAGTGATATTGCTATTGCCGAGTTCGGCCGGATGCTTCGTCGCAGCGGGCATGGTTCACGTTTCTGCGAATCTTCCGCTCATAGGTGAGCATCCCCCCGGCCGGACGGCTTCGCGGACAAATTCTTGGCGCGCGCCATCAGTTGGCGCACTTCCTCGTCGCTCACTTGCGGGAAATGCCGGTAGTAGAGGCTGATTGCCGGGAAGTTCACATGGGATTCCAGGCATACGGCCTCGTCCACCTCGCCGCGCAAAGCGTCCAACGTGTCGGTCGGCGCGACGGGGACAGCAAATACCAGTCGCTTCGGTCGCAGCCGGCGCGTGGCGGTGATCGCCGCGCGCATGGTGGCACCCGTCGCGATGCCGTCGTCGACGATAATGGCCGTCCGCCCCTCGACGGTGACGCGGGACCTGCCAGCGAGATAAGTCCGCCGACGCCGCTCGATCTCCTGCATCTCCCTGGCGCGCTCCGCGGCAATGTATTGGGGCGATACTCCGAGGTAGTCGACGACCTCGCGATTGAGGATGACCTCGGAATGCTCGCCGTCGACCACCGCGCCGATAGCGAGTTCCGGTCGGTCGGGTGCGCCGAGCTTGCGCACGATGACGAGGTCGAGCGGTGCATCCAGAGCCGTGGCAACTTCAATGCCCACCGGCACGCCGCCTCGCGGCAAGGCCAGAACAACGGGGTCTTGCTTCGTGAACCGGGTCAGCGCCGCAGCAAGACGGCGGCCCGCATCCTCGCGATCGGAAAACATTAGACTCTCACCCCTTGCGGCCGGCCGAAAGATGAGCGCCAAACCACGCTTGCGCCAGGTCGATGACGATGTCGAGCTTGCCCGCTTCCTCGAACAGATGCGTTGCGCCGAGGACGATCCGAAGCTCGCTGATGCAATGAAGTTCCGCCCGTGCGGTGCGATTCAATTCGAGAACCTCAGGATCGTCGCCGCCGACGATAAGCAGCGTCGGAGCCCGTACCTTGCGCAAGGCCGCGCCGGCGAGATCCGGCCGCCCGCCGCGCGAAACGACGGCGCCGACCTGCCTGGGCGACTCTGCTGCCATGACAAGGGCTGCCGCAGCGCCCGTACTGGCGCCAAACAAGCCGAGCGGCAAGCGGCAGGTATCCGGTTGTGTCGCCAGCCATTCCACCGCGGTGCCCAATCGCTCGGCAAGCAAAGGAATGTCGAACACGCGTGCTCGATCGGTCGCCTCGTCCTCGGTCAGCAGGTCGAAGAGCAGGGTGCCGAATCCGGCCCGACACAAAGCGGCGGCAACATAGCGGTTCCGCGGGCTAAAGCGGCTGCTGCCGCTGCCATGTGCGAACAACACCACGCCCGTCGCATCGCCGGGTAGATCAAGGTTTCCTTCAAGCATGAGCGGAGGGATGAGCACCGTGCGCCGAGCATCTGTCGGTGCGTTGCGCACTTTGCCTTGCCGTGACATGGCCATAGGAAACTCGCTTTTGCTGACGCGGCCGAATTTCTTCGTCGCCCCCGTATTGAGAGCTCCTATCGTCCGGGACAACATTTGGAAGCGTGCCACCAGCGACGACATGTCGACTTGATTTGCCTCAATGCCCGGCCACAAGCAGCCTCTATTCTAAACAATGGGTCGGTGATCTTTGTAAGTCTGCCCGCCAAGAGCGGAATAGCAGCCGGATTTCAGCGGGAGGAGGCGCATATGATCGAATCGGAGCCAATTCTGTTTGCTCTCAACGCGAGCGCTCCATATGGCGAACGGGTCAGCGAGTGCCTCAGCATTCCGCTCGGCCGACACGAGGAGCGTGAGTTCGAAGATGGCGAGCATAAAGCGCGGTCTCTAATGAGCGTGCGACTGCGCGACGTGTTCGTTGTGCAGTCGCTTTACAGCGATGCGACCGCGAGCGTGAACGACAAACTGTGCCGCTTGCTTTTCTTCATCGGTGCGCTGAAGGATGCTTCGGCCGCTTCGGTCACCGCCGTCGTGCCATATCTTTGCTACGCGCGCAAAGACCGTAAGTCGCAGACGCGCGATCCGGTCACCACGCGTTACGTTGCGGCGCTTTTCGAGGCCGTCGGCGTCGATAGGATCGTAACTTTGGATGTGCACAATCTCGCGGCATTCCAGAATGCCTTTCGCTGCCGCACGGACCATCTGGAGGCGGTTGGGATTTTCGTCGAGCATTTCGCGCCCATGGCGCGCCGTGTGGATGTTGCGGTGATATCTCCAGACCTCGGCGGCATAAAGCGCGCCGAGACCTTCCGCATGGCACTTGAGAACCGCACCGGGCGAAGGGCCACAGCCGGATTCATGGAGAAGCGACGCGCTGGCGGAGTAGTCACTGGCGAAGTCCTGGTCGGCGACGTCCGTGGTCGCACCGTGATCATCGTCGACGATCTCATCAGCACCGGCGGCACGATCGCGCGTTCGGCGAAGGCCTGCCGGGCGGCGGGCGCTTCGCGGGTTTACGCCGCCGCAACGCACGGGCTCTTTGTTGGCGATGTTGGCAAGCTGCTGGCGGAAGCGACCATCGAGCAGATCGTGGTCGGAGATACCGTGCCGCCGTTTCGGGTGCCGTCGGCGATGGTGGGGCGCCAGGTGATCGTGCTCGACACCGCACCGCTGGTGGCCGAGGCCGTCCGGCGTATTCATGCCGGCGGATCGCTCGTCGCCTTGGCGGACGGCCGATCGCAAGCCGCCCGAAGCGCCTAGTGCGTGGCCTCGTCGGGTGCCAAAAACGCGGCCGCGCAAGTACCTGAAAGCGTCAGGTAGCGTTTGGCGAGAGATGGCCAAGTCGCGGGTTTGCGTGGCTCGGGGTCACGTAGGTGCCATAGCGCGATTTTCGCGCGCAGACAGGCCCGGTAGGACTTATAGAAGTTGATCAACCGCGACCCAGGGTCATCGCCGGTGACCTGCTTGTAGCGCTCGAAGACAATGCAGCCGATACCCGGCGCACCCTGCATTTCACACTCAAGTGCAAGGAAGGCAAGTTCGTCGACGGGATCGAGCGTGCGGAAATCCGGATTGAACTCCAGGCAGTCGATGACCTGCGGATCCGGGTCGAGCAGCACGTGCTCCGGCCTCAGATCGCCATGCGCCTCGACGATGCGACCTTCCCCGACCCGCCGCTCCAAAGTCGCCGCGTGTTCCCGCAGAAATGCGAGCTGTCGAGCGTGAACCCGTTCGACCTCTTCTTGCGGGAGGATTTCGGCGAATTTCTTTAATTCGGCTAGATTGGCTGTTATATCCGCCCGCAAGCGGTCGCGATATTGCATTGGCGTCAGCGCAACCGGCTGCGCAGATCGATAGAACGCAGCCAGTCGGTCCACGAGCCGTTCGATGTCTCGCTTACTATAATCTCCGCGTCGTATGGCCGCATCCAGCATGTGGTCGGCCGGCAGGCGTCGCATCTTCACGAGCCAGTCGATTGGTGAGCCCGTGCCGGACACTGCGATCGTGCCGGCTGCATCGAGCGTGAGCGGCACGACGTCAAGGTACACTTCCGGCGCCAGCCGGCGATTGAGCCGTATCTCCTCGTCGCAGAAGTACTTCCGCAGAGCAAGCGTCGAGAAATCGAGAAATGCCAACCGCACGGGCTTCTTCAGCTTGTAGGCAAAGCACTCGGTGAGGAACACCCAGGACATGTGGGTCTCCACGGTAGTCACCTCTCGGGTCGGCTTGGGATAGCTGGCAGGCCGTCGCAGTGCCGCCACCTTTTCCGCCAGGCTCGCCGGTATGTCCGCTGCTGGCACCATCTCTGCCTCGATTGACTTGCTGCTCGCCATGCGCACCCGACCGGTCGGGCCCGACGGCGCACTGGATAACCCTGAACGCAATGCCGGTCGCGGTAACGGCACGATATGAGAATGCTCGCCGGACATTCGCGCATTGATCTCACTCAAGTGTTCGAACTCCACCTACTTGCTTCGCCGATCCGAGCAGCCTACGCCAACAACGCGTTCAGTCATCGTCGAATGGCCACCTTTTTTGACTAAAGGGCGGAAACAAGTCGTAGCCGACTTGCGTCATCAGGGCCCGAAAAGCCGGGTCGTTGGCGCTCTTTGCGCCTGGACCGGCGGCGACCAGGGTGGAAACCCACCGAGCGCCAACGCAGAACGTTGCCTGCAAGCGGATCGGACCGCTCCCGTCTTCAACTGGCTGTGTTTCGGGCGTCGCACAGGTTTCATCGCCGCCGGGTCCGCGAGCATGTGGACCGAACAAGAGAACGATCTTGTTGTTGCTTGGCGTGTCCGGCCGTGGATGCGCAGTAACATGGGCAGGGCCCACCCAGACCGGTAGATAGAATGCGCCTGCGATAGCATCTGCATCCACCGGACCGGGGCCGAAGGGATTGCCGCGGACTACGGCCCTGATTTCGCCGGTTCGCATTGCATAACGGACGAGGTAAGGATCGTACAAACTTGAATATTCCATCGCGCCAGTACGCATCAGGTTGTTGCTGCAACTGACAATCGTCAGCGCCCCGATGGCTGCTGCGACCGCCGGTGACACCTGCCGGCCAATAGGGCCCATCTTCCCGCGCACCCTATGCTGAATCGTTCAACCGAAGCATATTCTCTAACTGCGGCGCTGCATAAGGCTCCGAATGCGCCCGCACGGAGACGTGAAGATACGCACCGTTGATGGAGTAGCCGCGACGTCTAGGCCAGCCGGACCCTGGCATTTTGATCTGCCGCCGAGGTTGGATCGCCGGCTAGGCGGGCAGCTTGCGCTGACCCATCTCCGGCATTCGCTAGTCCGATGACCAACTCCTTCGCCACTCGATTGACTCTGGTCAAAGGTGGTCATGGTTAGCTGGCTTAGAAGGGAGGAAGATTGGGGCCGGAGAAAGGGCGGTGCGGCATGCGTCGGAGAGGCGTTGCAATCTTGCTTGCGGTTATCGTCCTAGCGGGCTTGATCGCACTCGGCCGCATCAGTGCATTCCTGGTCGACTGGCTGTGGTTTTCCTCCATCGGCTATGCCGGCATCTTCTGGACGATTTTTGCCTCGAAGGCCGTCCTCTTCTTCGTGGTCCTCACCTGCTCAGCCGGCGCGATCTGGCTGTCGGGATGGCTGGCGCTACACTACGCGAACCGCCGTGGCCCATGGCCGCTAGGCACAGCTTATGCCCAGGGACTGCAAGGAACGTTCTCCGATCTACTCGGCCAGGTGTCGCCGCACTTGCCCTGGCGCCTCCTCATCGCCGGCGTCGCTGTTCTTCTGGGGCTGCTCATCGCGGCCGGCGAGATCTCGAGCTGGGACTTGGCGCTTCGCTACCTGCACCAGCTGCCTTATGGCCTGAGCGATCCGGTCTACGGCAGGGACATCGGCTTCTATCTCTTCTCTCTCCCCGCCTATGTCGCGCTCAAGAATTGGCTGTTGCTGCTACTCGTCGTCAGCACGGTCGTCTCCGGCGCAGTCTATTGGGCGCATGGCGATATCGCGCTCGACAAAGGATCGCGAGTCCTCTCGCCCGCCGCCGTCGCTCATGCATCGGCGCTGTTCGGTATCTTTTTTGCATTGAAGGCTTGGTCTTATTTTCTCGATCGCTTTTTGCTGCTCTACGACGACAACGGCGTTGTCGTCGGCGCCGGCTATACCGACCTCCATATCGAACTGCCAGTGCTGTGGCTGCTCATTGGCGTTGCCGCTGCCACCTCGGTTGCTTTATGGGTCAATATGCGCTGGCGAACCTACCGGCTTCTCGTCGCCGCGCCGATCCTGATGTTTGGCAGCTCCATCGTCTTGTCGTTCGTGGTGCCTGAGCTTTTCCAGCGCTTCTACGTGAAGCCGAGCGAGCTGCAACTGGAGACGCCTTACATCGAGCGCAACATCGCGCTGACGCAGGAAGCCTACAACCTGCGACAAATCGAGGTGAAGCAGTTTGCGGCGGAGCAGGGGTTGAACTTTGCCTCGCTCCAGGCCAATCGCGAGATCGTCGACAACATCCGCCTCTGGGATTGGCAGCCGCTGATGGATACCTACGCGCAGCTGCAGGAGATCAGAACCTATTACAAATTCCTCGATATCGACATCGACCGCTATCGGCTCAACGGCACATACCAACAGGTGATGCTGGCGGCGCGCGAGCTCGAGCCGGCGCTGCTGTCCCTCAACGCGCAGACCTGGGTAAACCTGCATCTCCTTTTCACCCACGGCAACGGCGTGGTGATGTCGCCGGTGACGCAGAAATCCGCCGAGGGCTTGCCGATTTTCTATCTGCAGGATATTCCGCCGGTTGCCAACGGCGGGCCGACGATCAACGAGCCGCGCCTCTATTTCGGGCAAGGCGGCGAGGGCTACGTAATCGTCAAGGGCAGCACGCCCGAGTTCGATTATCCCAAGGGCAAGGACAACGTCTACGCCACTTATAGCGGCGCCGACGGCGTCTCCATCGCCGGATTGGCGCGGCGCAGCCTCTTCGCCTGGCAGTTCGATGATCCCAACATCCTGCTCACCAGCTATATCACCGGCGAGAGCCGCATCCTGCTCCATCGTAACATTCAGGACCGGATGCGCACGATCGCTCCCTTTCTTCGCCTCGACCATGACCCCTACCTCGTGGTGAGTGACGGGCGTCTCTTCTGGATGCAGGACGCCTACACCACCAGCCGCTGGTTCCCCTATGCCCAGCCGCATGCCGCCAGCGGCGCCAACTACATCCGCAACGCGGTCAAGGTGGTGATCGACGCCTACAATGGCACGGTCGATTTTTACATCAGCGATCCCAGCGATCCGGTCATCGGGACCTACCAGCGCATCTTTCCAGGCCTGTTCAAGCCGCTGGCGGCGATGCCGCAGGACCTGCTACAGCATATCCGCTACCCAGAAGATTTGTTTCTGATTCAGGCGCAACTCTATCGCGCCTACCACATGGAAGCTCCGGAGGTCTTCTACAATCGCGAGGATCTCTGGCAATTCCCGCGCCAACCTGCTGGCATTGATGGCACCGGTGGCGAGGCGCGAATGGCGCCTTACTACATGATCATGCGGCTGCCCGGCGAGGCCCGTGCTGAGTTCGTCCTTTTGCTGCCGATGGCGCCGAGCCAGCGCGAGAACATGATCGCCTGGCTGGCTGCGCGCTGCGATCCGCCCGACTACGGCAAGCTTGTCGTTTACGAGTTCCCCAAGGAGAAGCTGATCTACGGACCGTTCCAGATCGAGGCGCGCATCCAGCAGAATACCGACATCTCGCAGCAGATGTCGCTGTGGAACCAAATGGGCTCGCGCGTCATTCGCGGCCATCTACTGGTCGTGCCGATCGAGAACTCGATCCTTTATGTCTCGCCGCTCTATCTGCGCGCGGAATCTGGCCAGTTGCCCGAGCTGAAGCGGGTGATCGCCGCCTATGGCGACCGCGTGGTGATGGAGGAGACGCTGGGCGCGGCGTTGGCGGCGCTCTTCAAAGAGGCGGCCCCAGCGCCAGCGCTTTCCGGCGCGGCGGGAGCGGCGGCGCCGATCGGTGCCGCGGACGTACGCGCCCGCGACGCACTCGCCCATTACAACCGCGCCGTCGAGCGCTTGAAGGCGGGAGACTGGAGCGGCTTCGGCGCGGAGCTCGATGCGCTCGGGCCGCTGCTCGAAGCGCTCGGCCGACCCCCTTCCGTTCATTAGCGATATCGACGTTGCAGGTGGTGCCTCTCCGGGGGCCGTCATCCCGTTATCAGCGGCCGTCCGCGCCGGCGAGGCGACCGAGAGTGACGACATCGGCCGCCGTCCAGGGTTCACGGCCGATGCCTAGCACTGCAAATTCGTGGGGCAGTTCTGACACTTGCGAAAGGTGGTGATTGATGCCGGCTACGAAGCCGTCGAGCCAAGACCTTGTTTCCTGCGGCATCCGTCC
>DASQHM010000197.1:0-1645 GCA_035632095.1 Candidatus Cybelea sp.
CGGTCTTCATAAGCGTCTCGTTGCTTCCCCCGCTGGAGACATCGCCGGCCGTGTACCGCGGGCCGATGAGCGGCATCACGCCCAGGAAATGCCTGAGCCGGAGCCGATGGACGTCGCCCCAAGTGCCGAAGCGGTTGAAGCGTCCGGCGACGTCATCGAGCGCGTGCGCAAGAGCCGGCGCCAGATCGGCGCCAGGCAACGACATGAGGCGCCTGGCGATCCGTATTCGCTCGTCCCATTGCGCCGCGTAGAGAGCAAGTTCCTGCGCGTCCAAGACCCGCTTGGTCAAAGCGCACACGGTGAGTTCGAAGGCGAGCGCGCCCGAGGAGTCGGCCTCATACCGCCCGTCCCACGCCAGGAGAGTCGCAAGCAGTCTCTCAACCTTCGGGTTTTGCCGAACGATCGCATGCGCGTCAAGCAACCGGCAAAAATGGTCGCGCAATTCGACGGCGGGTTGATGCTGGACGTCCTGCTGAATGCGCATGACCGAGTCGACGGTCATCCGAGGTTCTTCTTCGATCAACGCGGACATGCGGCGGAAGCGATCGTCCGGCGGGAAATAGAACCCGATGAGGATATCGCTGCCCTTGCGGCACTCGTTGGCAGCGGCGACATAGCCTAGGGGCGGATCGAAGTTTCTCGGCAAGGCGCTGCCGACGACCATATTGGCCCATTCAGCGCCCGATCCAGTGGATTGAAAGGATTCGATAACCGCATCGGTGCGACGCAGCGGCAGGTGAGCCGCATGTGTCTCGCCGACATGCCCGTCGCGATCGGCGTATAACATTTTGAGGCCGGGAACCGCGAATCCATCAAGCGCGGCGCAGAATTGACGCCAGTCCCGGGCCTGGCTGACACGCAACATCGCCGTAATCTCGTCGCTCGGGCAGTGCCCGACCCAGCGCAACGCGATGCTTGTTCCCTTCGGCTGACGCAGCAAGGGAACATCGGACACGATCGGCCCAAAGCTTGTCTCGCGAAGCATGATCCGTCGCGCCGCACCCCAGCGCACGCGGATTGTCTCGTGCCGCTCACGAACTTCGTCGCGCGGGACGTGCGACATGTCGCACAAGCCGCTGCTCGCCGCATGCAAACTTGCGCCGCCCCAGGCGATCCACGGATTGCGTCCCAGCGCGACAAAGGGCAAGCCTGGCACCATCAAACCGACAGCGTGATGGGACGGCGACTTATAGCCCGCAATCATCCATAGGTTCGGGAGCATAAGGCTGAGATGCGGATCGCCGGCAAGCAACGGCGCGCCGCCGGCCGTTCGTGCCGGACCCACGGCAAAAGCATTGCTGCCGGCGCGGCTCGCGGAGCCCAGCAAATGGCATAATACCGCGCGCGATTGGCGATCGGCGTTCACCGCCCGATCGCGGCGGAAACGGCCAATGCCGCTCAGGCGGTCTCGAAGCTTGCGCCGATCTCCGCCGCCGCCCTGCTCCAGCAAGCGAAACCACACGAGCCAGGTGACGTCCGCGCCGGCGAGGCGACCGAGAGTGAGGACATCGGCCGCCGTCCAGGGTTCACGGCCGATGCCTAGCACTGCAAATTCGTGGGGCAGTTCTGACACTTGCGAAAGGTGGTGATTGATGCCGGCTACGAAGCCGTCGAGCCAAGACCTTGTTTCCTGCGGCATCCGTCC
>DASQHM010000198.1:0-9888 GCA_035632095.1 Candidatus Cybelea sp.
CCATCCCTGGTAGCACTGTTTTTGAAGGGACAAAATGTAGATATGGAATTGACCGAAGCCGCTAAATCTTGGAGAATGGATTGCGAGCACATCCCAAGCCGTTCCAGCAGCTCCGGCGTCATTCTCCGTATGAAGGGCTTCCGCCGTGTATGACCAAGAAAATTCGCCGCAACAGGGTTCTGCCAATCCCGCTCCCCGCTTGAACCGCCGCATCTTGGCACTTGCCAATCAAAAGGGCGGTGTGGGGAAGACTACAACCGCTATTAATCTTGCCACCGCCCTTGCAGCGGTTGGCAAGCGGGTGCTGATCATAGATCTCGACCCCCAAGGTAATGCATCTACGGGCCTGGGCATTTCCCGGGCTGGCCGAGCCGTGAGCTCTTATCACCTTTTGATTGGCGCAACGGAGCTTGGACGGGCTGTTGTGGAAAGCAACATTCCGGGATTGCACATCGTGCCATCCACAATCGACCTGTCTGGGGCAGAGATCGAGCTAATCGACTTGCCGCGACGGAGCCACCGGCTTCATGATTCGTTACAAGCTTCCGGGCAGAATTACGATTATATTTTGATCGACTGTCCGCCTGCCCTCAGCCTGCTGACGCTTAACGCGATGACGGCAGCTGATGCGGTGCTGGTCCCGCTGCAGTGCGAATTCTTTGCCTTGGAGGGCTTAAGTCTCTTGCTTCGGACAATCGAGCGTGTGAAGGCGACTTTGAACCCACGCCTGGAAATCCAGGGCGTGGTCCTCACTATGTTTGACCGGCGCAATAATCTTTCAGACCAGGTTGCACTGGACGTCCGCCATCATCTGGGTGACAAGGTTTATGAAACCGTGATCCCCCGCAACGTGCGTATTTCGGAAGCGCCGAGCCATGGCAAGCCGGCCCTATTGTACGACCACCGCTGTGCTGGTAGTGACGCGTATATCAAACTCGCGTCTGAGGTACTACGTCGTGAGAGAGGCAGATTGGCCGCATGATTGAAGATCCCAGCAAACGCAAAGGTTTAGGTCGGGGCCTATCGGCACTACTCGGCGATGGCACTACCGAGGACTACCCGGTTCTGGACCGGGGCCGTCCGCCACGCGAGCTACCCATAGAATATTTGCGCCCCAATCCCAACCAACCACGAAAGCACTTCGACGAAGAATCCCTCGAACAGCTGGCTGACTCAATTCTAGAGAAGGGTCTGCTACAACCTCTGCTGGTTCGCAAGATTCCCCAGGAGGTGAACGTCTACGAGATCGTGGCAGGTGAACGCCGGTGGCGCGCTGCCCAAAAGGCGCACTTACACCAAGTGCCTGTCATCATCCGCGCCCTGGGCGACCGGGAGGTGCTGGAAATCTCGCTGATCGAAAACATCCAGCGCCAGGATCTCTCGCCGATCGAAGAGGCAAACGGCTACCAGCGGCTGATCGAAGAGTTCGGCTATAGCCAGGAGCAACTCGCACAATCGGTCGGCAAGAGCCGGCCGCATGTGAGCAATCTGCTTCGCCTGCTCAGTTTGCCGGAATCGATTCAGCACATGCTAAACATGGGACAGCTTAGTGCCGGCCACGCGCGCGCGCTGATCGGCAATCCCGATGCGGAGCGTCTGGCGAAGGACATCGTCGAACGCGGCCTCACGGTTCGCGATGCGGAACGCATGGCCACCAATTCCGGGAAACGCACCAGCAGCAAATCGACTCCGGCCGAACCGCAGGAAAAAGACGCCGATACGTTGGCCCTCGAACACAGCTTGTCGGCAGCACTCGGCCTGACCGTGAATTTGCGGCACAGCACCAACGGCGGCGAGCTTCGCATCCGTTATTCGAGCCTGGATCAGCTGGAAGATCTGCTGCACCGCCTGCTGCGGCAGGAAGCCGAGGAACCGCCGCCGGAAGAGCCGCTGCATCCGGGCGACGCCGGCAACGAAGTGCCGCCGGCATCGACGCACTGAGCCCGCGACAGATTCGCTGACGCGCGCGCGGACAATCGATCCATCACATGTGGAAGCGCCTCTACGATTGGACGCTGACCAAAGCGCGGCATCCGCAGGCGCCGTGGTGGCTCGCGTTCTTCTCGTTCATCGAAAGTTCGGTATTTCCGACGCCGCCCGATCCGATCCTGGCCCTGATGGTGCTGGCGGATCGCCGGCACGTCATCCGCCTGGTGCTCAATTGCACCGCGAGCTCGGTGCTCGGTGGATTGCTCGGTTATGCCATCGGATATTACTTGTTCGAATCGGTCGGTCGCCCGGTGCTGGAACTGACCCATGCCATGGGCCAATTCGCCACGGTGCAAAATTGCTTCAACCACTACGGCGCGCTGATCATCCTGATCAAGGGACTGACGCCGATTCCCTACAAATTGATCACCATCACGGCCGGCGTCACCAAGCTCGACCTTGCGACGTTCATGCTCGCGTCGCTGGCGTCGCGCGGCGCGCGTTTCGCCATCGTCGGCGCGGCCATGTATTGGGTGGATTCTCCGATCGGCGTATTCCTGCGCAAACACTTGCGGGTCGCCGCCATGCTTGCCCTGGTCCTGCTGGTTACGGTCGGCGTCTACATACTTTACGCACCCGGCGGACCGGTCTGCGGTTGATCGTGTCGTCAACGCCGCGCGGCGTTGGCGACGCGGCGGAGCGCGACGCGGCACAATAGGTCCGCGCGGGCGCCGGTCGCCTTGCATTCGATCTCGGCCTCGAGCAGCAGATCGAGCGCCGTCTGCGCCCGGGCGAGGGGCCAGCGCCGCAATTGATCGCGCATCGCCTGTTGCCGCCGCGGGTGCCGCGGCACCCGCAAACGATTGAGCACGGCGTCCGCCGGCATTCCTTGCGCCAGCAATCCGGCGCCGAGATGCAGGCGCTGCAAATGCCGTTGCGCCGCCCGCAGCAAGCCGACCGGCGATTCGCCCATCTCCAAACTGCGCTCCAGCGCGCGGTCGAGAGCGCGGGAATCGCCGCTCGCCACCGCGTCCAGCATGGTGTCGATGCTCAGGGCCGAGGAATCGCCGATGCAGGCCTCCGCGTCTTCTAGCCGGACCGACTTGGATTTTGCGCCCATATACGTCACGAGCTTGTCGAGTTCGCCACGCGAAACGCCGCGGTCGCCGCCGAGGCGGGTCTTGAGAAAATCGAGCGCATCGTCGTCGATCGCCAGGCCCGCCTGCGACAGGACCGACTCGATCAGTACTTCGAGGGTCTCCGCATCGTCGGCATAGCAGGCGATCGCCGCCGCGTTGTCGGCGGTTTCGCATAGCTTTCGCAAACTCGAACGCGCGGGCAAATCGCCCGCCTCGATCACGACGAGCGCGTCGGCCGCGCCGGATTGCAAGACGGCTTCAAGCGGCCCCGACAACCGGTCGCCGGCGGCTGCGATGCGCACCACGCGCCGTCCGCCCGTGAGCGACAGCGCGGCGGCCTCCTCGAGCAATCGGCCCGGTTCATCGGCGATTTCGGCCATGGTCAGCGTGCCGACGCGAAAGGCGTCCTTCGTGTCGCCCGCCACCTTGACGGCAAGCGACTCGGCCCGCTCGCGCACCATCCCGCCATCGGGCCCGAAGATCAGCACGGCAACGATCTTCTCGTCCGGCCGGGCAAGAAAGCGCGCGACATTCCGCGGCGGGATCTTCACGGCGTGATCCGCATTGACGGCGCTCCGGCCGCGAACGCGAGCACGCGCCTCACTAATGCGCCGGCGCGACGCCGCGGGCGAACCATGTCGCCAACTCGCCGCGCATCTGCTCGGCCAACTCGCGCGCCAGCCGTTGGCGCACGTCCCGCTCCGCCGCGACGTTGCCGAAGTCGGCGCGCAACACGTCGTAGGACGAAGCCGCCCGCGCCGTTCCCTGATGCACAAGCTGATTGTTGCGCGCGTCGTACAACTGATACGAGACCTGCAGCAGCAACTCGCGCCGCGTAACCTCGCTCTGCTGGTTCACCACCACGTCCTGAAACGCTTCAACCATGGCCGCCGACAGCGTGTAGCGGAGATTCCGCGGCGGCCCGTCCGGCGTCAGCCGATCGAGCAGATCGTTGCGCAGCAATTGCGCCGTGCGCGGCGAGGCCCGGGACAGCACGGTGCCGACATTGATGCTCTCCAGTTCCGGCGACGTGCCGGCGCCGTATTGCGACGTGCCGTAAAGCGGCCGGAACCCGCATGCGCCCAACAGCAGGATGCATGCGAGCGCGAACGCCCTAGACCACCACATTGACGATCCGATTGGGCACCACGATCACCTTGCGCAAGGTGCGCCCGGCAATGGCGCGTTGCACATTCTCCTGCGAAAGGGCCGCCGCTTCCAGCGCCGCCTGGTCGAGATCGCGCGACACCTCGATGGTGGCGCGGAGCTTGCCGCCCACCTGAACCGCGACCATCACCGTGTCCTGGTACACCAGCTCCGGCGCGGCTTCGGGCCAAGCCGTATCGGCGAGCAGTGTTTGATGACCGAGCGCCGCCCACATCTCCTCGCCGAGATGCGGCATCATCGGCCCGACCAGGCACACCAGAATTTCCAGCGCCTCGCGAAGGGCATGGGAATCGCCCGCATCGCCGGGGCGGAATTCCTGCAGCGTGTTGGCGAGCTCGTAGATGCGCGCGACCGCGCGATTGAAGTGGAACGTCTCGATATCGTTGGTCACCGCGGCGACGGTGCGATGCGCGGCCTGCCGAAGTGCGAAGGCCGGCGCCGAAAGCGCGGCCGGCATCGCCGCGCCTGTCGCCGGCAGTGCGGGCAGCGCCTCGTCCAGAATTCGCCAAAGCCGCTGCGAGAAGCGCCACGCGCCCTCGACGCCGGCCGTGGTCCATTCCATGTCGCGCTCGGGCGGGCTATCCGACAACATGAACCAGCGCGCCGTGTCAGCGCCGTATTGATCGAGAATGCTCGAAGGATCGATCACATTTTTTTTCGATTTCGACATCTTCTCGACCCGGCCGGCGGCGACCTTTTGGCCGTCGAGCGAGATCCAGTTTCCATCCGGCCCGCGCGTCACTTCGTTCGGCATAAGCCAGTTGCCCGATGCGTCCTGATAGGTCTCGTGACAGACCATGCCTTGGGTGAAGAGCCCGGCGAACGGTTCGTCCACGCCGACGCGACCGTCCAGTTTCAGCGCGCGCATGAAGAAGCGCGAATACAGCAGATGCAGAATGGCGTGTTCGATGCCGCCAATGTACTGATCGACCGGCAGCCAATAGTCGACGGCCGCGCGTTGCATGGGCTCGTCGGCGCGCGGCGAGCAGAACCGCCCGAAGTACCACGAGCTGTCGACGAAGGTGTCGAAGGTGTCGGTTTCGCGCCGCGCGGCCGCGCCGCATTTCGGACAGGCGACGTGCTTCCAGGTCGGATGATGATCGAGCGGATTGCCCGGCTTGTCGAAGCGCACGTCGTCGGGCAGCTTGACCGGCATGTCGCGCTCGGGCACCGGCACGATGCCGCAAGCGCCGCAGTGGATCACGGGGATCGGACAGCCCCAATAGCGCTGGCGCGATACCAGCCAATCCCGCTGGCGGAAGTTCACCACGCCCTTGCCGATGCCCATGGCTTCGGCCTTGGCGATCGCCGCGCGGATCGCCTCGGGCACGTCCAGGCCGTCGAGAAATCCCGAATTGATCATGCGGCCGAGCTTTTCCGTATAGGCTTCGCGCCGCGTCGGCAGCGACGCCGGATTCTTTTCATCCGGCGGGCAGACCACCCAGAGAATCGGCAGCCGGTATTTGGTGGCGAATTCGAAATCGCGTTCGTCGTGCGCGGGGCAGCCGAAGATCGCGCCGGTGCCATATTCCATCAGCACGAAATTGACGACGAAGACCGGAACGGTGTGGCCGGGAATGAAGGGGTGCCTGGCGCGCACGCCGGTGTCGAAGCCGCGTTTCTCGGCGGTCTCGATCAGTGCCTCGCTGGTGCCCGTGCGCAAGGATTCGGCGACGAACGCCGCCGCCGCGGCATTCTCCTTTGCCAATGCTTGCGCGAAGGGATGCTCGGGCGAGATGGCGAGAAAGCTGGCGCCGAACAAGGTGTCGGGCCGGGTGGTATAGATGTCGATGCGCGGGAAATCGGGCCGGTCGACCAGGTCGAAGTGCAACTGCAATCCTTCGGAGCGCCCGATCCAATTCCTCTGCATGAGACGCACCCGGTCGGGCCAGCGGTCGAGCGTATCCAGCGCCCGCAGCAGGTCTTCCAGGAACGCTGTGATCCGGAAGAACCATTGCGTCAGCTTGCGCTTCTCCACCGGCGCGCCGGAGCGCCAGCCGCGGCCGTCGATCACCTGCTCGTTGGCGAGCACGGTCTGGTCCACCGGGTCCCAATTGACCG
The DNA here is from genome assembly GCA_035632095.1 of Candidatus Cybelea sp. Taxonomy (GTDB): domain Bacteria; phylum Pseudomonadota; class Alphaproteobacteria; order Ferrovibrionales; family Ferrovibrionaceae; genus DASQHM01. Next base: position 6,297 of record DASQHM010000198.1, read on the forward strand.
ATGCCTCTTTGCGATAGGCGAGGCCCGCCGCCAGCAGATCTAGGAACAGCTTTTGTTGATGCCGGTAATACTCCGGATGGCACGTGGCGATCTCGCGGCTCCAGTCGAGCGACAGCCCCATGCTTTGCAGGTCGCGGCGCATGTCGGCGATGTTGGCGTAGGTCCAGTCCGCCGGATGCACGCCCTTGTCGCGCGCCGCGTTCTCCGCCGGCAAGCCAAAAGCGTCCCAGCCCATGGGATGCAGCACATTGAAGCCGCGCGCGCGTTTGTAGCGCGCCACCACGTCGCCCATGGTGTAGTTGCGCACGTGCCCCATGTGGATGCGGCCCGAGGGATAGGGAAACATCTCGAGCACGTAGTACTTTGGCTTGGAGGCGTCCTCGCCGACACGAAACGTGCCTCGCCCGGCCCATGCCGCCTGCCATTTCTTCTCGGTTTCCTTGGCGTTGTAGCGCGACATGGTCAACCCTGGCTGAACGCTATCCCCACCGTCTCCCATAGGGAGCGGGCGAAATCAAGCGCGGCTTGGCGGCGGGCCGTGTGTTACGCTTGACGTAACACATAATACCGCATATGATAGCGGGGTGATTCGCGGGTTTGCCGACAGGGAGACGCAGGCTTTGTTCGAGGGCCGGCGTGTCCGGCAGTTCGAGCCGTTTCGCGCGCAAGCCGAACGCAAGCTGGTCATGTTGCAGCAGGCGAAACGGCTGTTGGATTTGGCTGCGATTCCGGGCAATCGGTTGGAAGCGCTGGAGGGCAGCCGCAAGGGGCAGTTCAGCATCCGGATCAATGATCGCTGGCGTCTCTGTTTCACTTGGGCGGGCGAATTTGCGGACCATGTACAGATCGTCGATTACCACAGGTGAATTTCGAGGTTGCGAAGATGCCGAAGGACGGAATGCGGCCGATTCATCCGGGTGAGATTTTGCGCCACGACGTGCTCGACGAGCTCGGCATGTCTGCGAACGCTTTGGCGCAGACGCTTGGGGTGCCGACCAATCGCATTACCGCGATCCTGCACGGACGGCGCGGTATCACCGCGGATACCGCGCTCCGGTTATCCCGATTTCTCGGCACGACAGCGGAGTTCTGGCTCGATTTGCAGGTTCATCATGATTTGCGCTTGGCCCAACTTAAAGTTGGACGCACTATCAATCGCACGGTGAAGCCGAGACAAGCCGCCTAACGCGGGATCGAAGCGCGACATGGTCAACCCTGGCTGAGCGCTTTCCCCACCGTCTCTCATACGGAAACTGCGAAATCAAGAGTCAGGAGAAATTACCGCAGAGATCGCGGAGGGTCGCGGAGAAATGCGGGACCAAGGAGAACCGCTCCACACCTTCTCGGCGCTCTCCGCGGTTAGATATCGCGCTGTCGAAGGTACGGAGGCCGGCCGCTACTTCGCGGCGGCGTCGATGCGGAGCTGGCGCGCGCGCGTCAGGATCGCGTCCTCGAGCTTGGTCGCGGTGTCGGGCGTCACGGCCTGGTCCGCCCAATCGCCGGCGGTTCCCTTCGCCTGCTTGAAGATCGCCACCTTGATGCCGTCGGCGCGGAGCCGGCGGTCGAGAATGTAGACCGTCGCCTTGAACCGCTCGTCGGGCGTGGCCGGCGGGGAATACCAGTCGGTGATGATGACGCCGCCGAACGGATCGGCCGACGCCAGCGGCATGAAGCCGAGGGTGTCGAGCGACGCGCGCCACAGGAAGCTGTTGACGCCGATGCCGGAGCCGCCTTGGCCTGCGGCCACCGCGTCCTTGTCGTCGCGGCCGAACAATTGCAAGCCGCCATCGCCGAAGACGCTATCCTTTTTCTTCTTGGTGCCTTCGGGATCGTAATAGCCGGTGCCCTGCGGATCGTCGGGATAGGTGCCTTCCACCGGAATGCTGTCGCAAGCACTTAGAGCAAGCGTCGCCAGCAGCGCCACCGGCGCCAGGCATTCCTTCAGCTTCCGCTTCTTCTGTTTCATGGCCCTGCCTCCGCGCGGGCGGCGCAGCCGAATTGGCCGCCGCTCGTCCGCCTGCCCCGCCACATCAACGCGCAACGGCAGACTTATAGTCCGAAGCCCCCGCCAACGCCAGTGGCGCCGCGGTCCCATAGCCCGGACTGCGCAGGCTTCGGCCTCGGGGCGTCAGCGACTCTCGTGTTACGAGAAAAATTTCCGAAACACCCTCGGATTTTTGTGGCCGCATCGCCACACGTAATAACGCGATGCAAATCAACCTATACATATCTTGAAAGTTGCGGTGCTCGATGGCCCTATGAGCCTCGGGACAGGGGACGCGCTGGTTCCGTTCGGTTTCACGTGTCCGATCCGTCTAGCTGCACGCAGTTTTGTGCAACGAACACGACACGCACGCAAAAGGATCAGAAAACACCATGAAACATATCCTCTACGGAACCACCGCCCTGGTCGCGGCGGGGCTCCTGGCCACAGCGGGAGCGCCGTCCGCCCAGGCGGCCGAACAGCCGATCCAAATCACCATCGGCGGCTATTTCTACGCGTTCTTCAATGTCACTCAGAGTGGGAACCCCAACGCCCGCGATTTCATCTCGACTGAGGGGCAGCCGGGTTCGGTGGCGAAGGTCGGCGTCCCAGGGCTGGGTGGCGTGCCAGCCACAGGTCTGGCCAATCGCGGCATCCGCGACAAATCGCGCATCCAGTTCGACGGCCGCACCCAGCTCGACAACGGCTTGGTCGCCGGCCTGCGCGTCCAGCTCCGCGGCAACAACTCGGACTCGCAGACACAGCTCAACAACAATTCCAGCGCGGAAATCCGCGGTCCGCAGTCCGAGGATCAGGCTGACGAGCACTTCCTGTATCTCGACTCGGCGACCTACGGCCGACTGGAAGCCGGCGCAACCGCTTCGGCTCCGCGTAAAATGTGGTACGGTGCCGTCACTCCGGCCATGCCGTATCACGGCCTGATGTCGCCGAACTTCATCGAATTGCCCGGCATCACGTTCGGCGCGAAGATCAACCAGCCGAGTACGCTGGTGACCATGGGCGGCCAGACCGACCGCGCCGAGAAAATCGCGTATTACACGCCGCGCATTGCCGGCTTCCAGCTCGGCGCGTCTTATGCGCCGGACCAGTGCAATCAGAACGACACAACCGGCAATCCGGTTGGCAGCGTCCTGTTCACCACCGGGCTCTCAATCGCCAACATTCCCGGTGGGCAGACCACGCTGCAATGCCATTTCATCGGCGGCAATGACATGCACAACGTGCCCGGCAACATGAAGAACATCTGGTCGGGCGCCGTAAACTACGTCAACAAATTCGGCGATGTGGACGTCGGCATCTATGTCGGCGGCGAGCACGGCTCACTGGAAGCGCAAGCCAATGCCGACATCTTCGGCACGTCTACCAACCTGAAAGACCGGACGCAAATCGGCGCCGGCTTCCGGGTGAGTTGGATGGGCTGGACCGCAGGCTTTAGCGCTCTGACCGACAACAATGGCGAGAAGGGCGGATTCGCGGCTGCGTCGCAGCTGGGTGTCGGCGCCGCCGACAAGGCTCGCCGGAACGACTTCCACGGCGGTCTCGCCTACACCATGGGTCCCTGGAGCCTCGGCGGGTCGATCGCCTATG
>DASQHM010000199.1:0-2492 GCA_035632095.1 Candidatus Cybelea sp.
TTCCTCGCGCAGATCGATCAGGGCGATTTCGCCGCTTTGGGCCAGCCGTTGCTTCAGCTCGTCGGCCGCAACCGCTCTCACCATCGAATGTCGGGGCTGGCCGGAAAGACCTTGTAGGTGCCCTTGGCGGTGTCGTACGCGACGCGATTGGGCAGGTGCTCGAGGCTGAGGCCGTACATGTGCAGGTTCACATGCGGACCCACAGGTCCGAGATGGATCGAGTGGATGTCGTTCGGCATGAGCGTCACCGCCGTGCCGGGCCGCACGGTGAATTCGTGATCGATGGCGACCTGTCCTTCGCCCGGCTTCGATCCGTCGTCGGTGCGGCGATAGAATTTGTTGTGCTCCTCGCCGTGAACGCCGGCGATGACCGCCCACGTCGTATGGTCGTGCGGCGGCGTGGAGCGTCCCGGATGCGAGCACGACGCGTACATGGCGAAGCGGTGATCGGCGTCTTCGCTCAAACGATAGAGCGTGCCGATGCGCGGATTGTCAGGGGCGAAGACCTGAGGCGGGAACAGCTCGCGCTTCGCCGCCAGCTCCAGCATAACCGCCTTGATCGCCTGCAGCGCCTTCGGCGTGACCCCCTGCTCCTTCTCGATGGCGCGGATTTTCGCAACCGTGGCCGCGACGGCGCGCTCGCGGTCTGCCTTGTTGGGATCGGCTGCGGACCGCGTGGCGGTCGGCGGGGAAGCGGTGGCGCTCATGTGGGCTCTCCGGATCGGCGAAACGAGGCGGTATTTTACGGCCAGGCCGCCTACCACGCCAGTTCCAGGATTTCGACCAGGTCGCCCGGCCCCTTGATGGGGCGCGGGTTCGAGCGCACCGGCGGGTCGTGCATAGTGTGCTCGGCAATGGCGTGAAAATCCTCGCGTTTGATGCCCACGTCGCGAAGCCGCGCCGGCAGGCCCAGGCTCTTAACCAAGTCGCCGACCAGGTCGCCGGCCTCCTTGTCGGGCCTGCCCATGAGCGCGCTCACCTGGCGCTGGCGGTCGGCATTGGCCGGCTTGTTCCAGCGCAGCACCGACGGCAGGGTCAGGCACGACGTGATGCCGTGCGGAATGCCGTACGAGCCGCCAAGTGTGTGGCCGATCGCGTGGCTCGCCCCGATGCCGATGCCGGATGCGGCGCCGGTGATGGAGAGCCACATGCCGATCTGGCCGTTAAGCCGCGCCTCCAGATCGTCGGGCTTGGTCTTGATCGCCGGAAGTGCGCGGGTCAGCAGCCGCAACGCCTCGCCGCCGGTGGCGTCGGAATACGGATTGGTCTGCAACGCGCAAAGCCGCTCGACCGCGTGATCCACCGCCTTCATGCCGGTGGAAAGCAGCAGTTCGAGCGGCGTCGCCAAGGTCGCGGCCGGGTCGAGCACCACGGTCTGCGGCGTGAACAACGCGTGGCCGTAGCCCTCCTTCACCTTGCGCCGCGTGTCGCTGATGCCCGCGATATAGGTGAACTCCGCCGCCGAAAAGGTGGTCGGCACGGCGACCATGCGGATCGCGTTCTCCATGCCCGGCGGCCGGCGGCTCGGATCGACGCCGCGCGCGCCGCGGAATTCGTCGAGCTGATCCACATTGGTCAGGTTCTTCCACAGACAAAGCTGCATCAGCTTCGTCGCATCGATCACCGATCCGCCGCCGACGGCCACCAGCAGATCGGCCCCGGCCTTGCGCGCTTGCGCCGCACCTTCGATGACCGCATCGCGCGGCGAGTGGGCGGTGATGCCCGCGTAAGTCCCCGCATGACGTTGCCCGAGCGCTTTCGCCACTTGCGCCGCCAAGCCGTTATTGCCGCCGAGCGATTTGTTGGTGGTGATGAAGACGCGCTTGGCGTCTTTCGCCGCTGCTTCCTCCGCCACGGCCTCGCCCGCCGGTTTGCCGTAGACCACGCGTTCCTGAGCGAAGTAGCGATGGGTGCCGTTCAGCATGGGTATCTCCTGCGGTCGAATCTTATTCGAACACGAAACGGAACGCGCCGCCCTTGGCGGCAACGCGGCCGGCATAGGGCGCCGCGAAATGCGCCGGCAGCATCAGCGCGCCGTGCTCGACGCAATGCTCCAGCACCTTCCGCCGCGTCGCCCGCGCTTGCCCCTGGTCGAAGCAGAACCTGCTGTTCCAGTCCGGATGATAGACCTGGAGCGGATGATGCATGATGTCGCCGGTGAACAACGCTTCGTCACCCTTTGAGCGCAACCGGATGGTCACATGCCCCGGCGTGTGGCCCGGGGCCAGCTTGACCAGCATGGTGCCGTCGAGCTCGTGGCCGTCGTCGATCATCACGGCGCGCTTGGCTTCGATGATCGGCAACACGCTGTCGTCGAACGAGCCGTCGTTGACCGGGCCTTTTCGGTTCTACGCCTCATAGTGCGCATATTCGACGCGCGAGAAGAGATACTTGGCGTTTGGGAACGTGGGCACCCAGCGGCCGCTTTCGAGCTTGGTGTTCCAGCCCACGTGATCGACGTGCATGTGGGTGCACATGACGTAGTCCACTTG
>DASQHM010000200.1:0-2032 GCA_035632095.1 Candidatus Cybelea sp.
ACTCCGCCTTCTCTCCGCCGCCGCGATACAGTGTAAGTCATGCGTGTCAGGGAACTCGCCGAGTGGCTCGGCGCAACATTCGAGGGCGATGGTGAACGCGAGCTGACCGGAGTCAAATCGCTCGAGACCGCCGGCGCCAGTGACCTTTCCTTCGTTTCCAGCATGAAAGCGCTCGCCCAGGCGCAAGCTTCGGCGGCCGGGTGCCTCATCGCGCCGCTCGATTTTCCGCCGGGCCGCACCGTCATCCGCTCGAGCGCGCCGCGCACCGCCTTCGCGCGCGCCGTCAGTCGCCTCATCCCTCCGCCGCCGCACCGGCCTGGCATTCACCCCACCGCGGCCATCAGCCCGCAGGCGGAAATCGGCGAGGGCGTCGAGATCGGCCCGCACGTCACCGTCGGGGAAGGCTCGCGCATCGACCCCTATTGCCGCATCGGTCCCTGCTCGACCATCGGCCGCCGCGTCGTCATCGGCCACGACACGATCCTCTACGCCCACGTCGCCATCTACGACGACGTGGACATCGGCTCGAACGTCATCCTGCATTCCGGCAGCGTCATCGGCGCCGATGGTTTCGGCTTCGCCCTCGATGGCGAGCGCTACCAGAAATTTCCCCAGATCGGCCGCGTGGAGATCGGCGACTTCGTCGAGATCGGCGCCAATTCCTGCGTCGATCGCGCGGCGCTCGGCGCCACCCACATCGGCGAAGGCACCAAGCTCGATAACATGGTGCACGTGGGCCACAATTGCCGCATCGGGCGCCACGTGGTGGTGGCGGCGCAGACCGGCTTCTCGGGCGGCGTGATCGTCGAAGATTACGCCGTCATCGGCGGCCAGGTCGGCATCGGCGACAAGGCGCGCATCGAATCGCACGCCGTGCTGGGCTCGGGCTGCGGCATTCTCACCTCCAAGATCGTGCGCGCAGGCCAGGTCATGTGGGGCACGCCTGCCCGCCCGTTGAAACAGCACCTCGAGCAGCTCGCCAACCTCACGCGCCTGCCCGAAATGCGCGGCGAGCTCGCCGAGCTCAAGCGCCGCATCGCCAAACTGGAAGCCGGAACCTGATGCTGGTCGTCGTCGGCGGGCATACGCGCAACATCGGAAAAACTTCGGTGGTCGCCGGACTCATTGCCGCGCTTCCCGACCTTCAGTGGACCGCCATCAAGATCACCCAATACGGCCACGGCGTCTGTTCGAGTGATGGCGACCCCTGCGAGTGCACGGTCGTCGATCCCGAGCATCCCTTCGCCATCTCGGAGGAGTTCGATCCAACCACTGGCACCGACAGCAGCCGCTTCCTCGCCGCCGGCGCGCTGCGCTCGTTCTGGGTACGAACGGCCGCCGGACAGCTCGGTCACGCCGTGCCCGGCCTGCGGCGCATTCTCGGCGGAAGCCACCACGCCATCGTGGAATCCACCAGCATTCTCCAGTACTTCAAGCCCGACCTCTACCTTGTCGTCGTGGATTTTGCTGCGGAAGACTTCAAGCAATCCAGCTTGCATTATCTCGATCGTGCTGACGCGCTGGTCGTTACCCGACGCAACCTCGAACAACCTCGCTGGAGTGGTGTAGCGCTAAGACTCTGGGAATCGAAGCCGCGGTTCGCGGTCGAGCCGCCTCAGTACGTTACAGTCGCCATGGCCGCGTTCGTCAGAGGCCGCGTCAATTCTTCCGCGACTTCCGGCTGAGGCCGAGCACCTCCGGCGGCGAGAGCTTCATCCGCACCCGCCAATCGAGGCCGCAGCGCGCGCAGGCCGTCGCGCAGAATCTGGTCCGCCAAGCTGATTTCGCCGTGCATGCGCCGCAACTGCTCTTGAATGCGCGGATCGCCGCCCGCTGTGATTAGATCCAGATACGCGGTGAGAGCTTCGAGCGCGCTGAGCGGCTGGCGCAGACGGTGAGCAAAATCGGCCAGGATGTCGTCGGAATGCAGTTGAGCCACAGCACGCCTCCTTGTGAACGTTCAGTTGTGGGGAGGTCTCGTTTTAGAAAATTCAGAGCACCGGGAAACGATTATAACGCACGCGCAAAATTC
>DASQHM010000201.1:0-2675 GCA_035632095.1 Candidatus Cybelea sp.
GCCGCGCTTGGCGCGGCGAATGTTGTCGGCGATTTGCGCCGCCACGCTGTCCGGCACCGTGTCGCTCGCGTTGTGCGGCGTCACAGTCACCTTCGGATGCGACCAGAACGCATGCGCCGGCGGCAGCGGCTCGCGATGAAACACGTCCAGGGTGGCGCTGGCGATATGGCCTGAGTCCAGTGCCGCGATCAGGTCCTCGTCGACCACGAGCGGCCCGCGTCCGGCATTGATCAGATGCGCGCCGCGCGGCAGCAGGGCGAGGCGCTCGCGATTCAAAATGCCGCGCGTGTCGGGGGTCAGCGGCAAGAGGCAGACGAGGAATCGGCTGAGCTTGAGAAAGGCGTCCAGTCCCCCCGGTCCGTGAAAGCCTTCCACGCCGGGCACGTCCTTCGGCGTGCGGCTCCAGCCGGCGACCCGGAAACCGAGATGCACCAAAGCGAAAGCCGCATCGCGGCCGATTTCGCCGAGGCCCATAATGCCGACCGTGGTATTGCGCGTGTCGGGCGTCGCAAAGCCGATCCAGCGCGCCTGATCCTGGGCGCGGCGCATGAGGTCGAGCCGGCGGTGCTGGCGCAGCACATGCAGCAGAACGTATTCGGTCAGGCCTTTGGTCAGGCGCGCGTCGACCACCTTCACCACCGGCACGGGGGGCAACTCGGCATCGGCGAAGATATGCTCGACGCCAGCGCCGAAGGAGAAGACCGCCTTCAGGTTCGGATAGCGCCTGAGCTCGCCCGGCTTCGGACTCCAGACCAGGGCAAATTCGACTGCCGACGGATCGCCGACCTCGGGCCAAATCGCAATCTCAAGGTCCGGCAGATGGTGCCGCAGCGCCGCCGTCCAAACGGCGGGATTGTGAATTTTCGACATGAACAACAGCGTCATGTCTCAGGTCCGGACAGCGCCAGGCTCGGCCGTTTCCAGATGGAACGCGGCGGCCATGAGGGCGCGTGTGTAGGGGTCCTTGGGCTCGCGAATGATGCGGTCGGCCGGACCCTGCTCGACCACCTTGCCGTTCCGCATCACCAGGATTTCGTCGGCCAGCGCCCGCACCACGCGCAGGTCGTGACTGATGAACAGAAATGCGATGGCGTGCCGTTGCTGGATGTCGCGCAGCAGATCGACGATTTGCGCCTGCACCGACATGTCGAGGGCCGAGGTGGGTTCGTCGAGCACCAGCAGGCTCGGTTTGAGCACCAGAGCCCGGGCGATGGCGATGCGCTGGCGCTGGCCGCCGGAGAATTCGTGCGGAAAGCGGTCCTGCGCCGCCGGATCGAGGCCGACTTCGGTTAACGCGGCCGAGATCAACGCTCGCCGCTCGTCTTCATTGCCGCCGAGGCCATGGACTTTCAAGCCCTCTTCCACGATCTGGCCGACGGAAAGGCGCGGCGACAGGCTGGCATAGGGATCCTGAAACACAATCTGCATGGCGCGGCGGAGCGGGCGAAGCTCGCGCGAGCCGGCGCCCTGGATGCGCTTCCCGTTGAAGGCGATCTCGCCCTGGCTTCGGATCAGGCGCAGCAACGCATAGCCAAGCGTCGATTTCCCCGATCCGGATTCGCCGACAACGCCGAGCGTCCGCCCCTCGCGCAATTGCAGCGTCACGCCGTCGACGGCGCGTACATAGTCGACCGTCCGCCGCAAGACGCCGCGCTTGATGGGAAACCAGACTTTCAGGTCCTGCGCCGCCATGACCTGCCGCCCGTCCCCCGTTTGCACGGCGGGGCGGCCCTTGGGCTCGGCTTCGAGCAGCCGGCGGGTATACGGGTGCTTCGGCCGCGCGAAGACGTCGGATACCGCGCCGGCCTCGACGATTTCGCCTTTGGTCATCACCGCGACCCGGCTCGCCATCTTCCGCACGATGCCGAGGTCGTGGGTGATAAGCAGCAGCGCCATGCCGAACCGCCGTTGCAGGTCCAGCAGCAATTCCAGAATTTGCGCCTGTATGGTCACGTCGAGCGCGGTTGTGGGTTCATCGGCTATCAGCAAGTCAGGCTCGTTGGCCAACGCCATGGCGATCATCACCCGCTGGCGCTCGCCGCCCGACAATTGATGTGGCATTGCGTCAAGGCGCTTCTCCGCGTTGCGCAAGCCGACGAGCCGCAGCAGCTCGAGCGTCCGCGCCCGTGCTTCGTCCCGCGTCATGTGCTTGTGCAGGAACAGCACTTCGTTCACCTGCCGCTCGATCGCATGCAGCGGATTGAGCGACGTCATCGGTTCCTGGAAGACGATCGAGATGCGGTCGCCGCGGATGTCGCGCAGCACCGATTCCGGTGCACCGACCAATTCCTTGCCGTTGACGCGGATCGATCCGCCCGGATGCCACGCGGTCGGATAGGGCAGGAGCTGCAGGATCGACAATGCGGTTACCGATTTGCCCGAGCCGGATTCGCCCACCAGGGCCATGGTCTCGCCGCGGTGGATGTCGAAGGAGACATGCTTCACCGCCTCGACCACCCCGCCCTCGACCTTGAAGGAGACCGAGAGATCGGCGACCTGAAGCAGCGGCGCATCGGATCGGATGTTCATGGCCTCGTCACTTGAACGTCTTCCGCGGGTCGAAGGCATCGCGCACCGCTTCGCCGATGAAGATCAGCAGGCTCAGCATGACGGCAAGGATGAGGAACGCGGTGATGCCGAGCCACGGCGCCTGAAGGTTCGACTTGCCCTGCGCC
>DASQHM010000202.1:0-13807 GCA_035632095.1 Candidatus Cybelea sp.
AGCGCGAATGCTTGTTTTTCGGCCTCGACGAAATGGCGCCCGATCGCGCCGACATGGCGGTAGAAGTCCGCAGCCTTCGCCGTCGTCAGGTCGCTGAAGAAACGCCCGATCCACGGCGCAAGATGCCTTTCGAAGAATTGCTGCTGCGATGCCGGCGGCGCCGGAAACTGCCGGCTCGCGAGACCAGCCATCACCTCGCACAGGATCGCCGCATGATCCTCGGGTTCATGCCGCTCTTCGACGCGCTCGACGCCGAGCGCATGCAAGTCCTCGCGTACGCGCACCAGCGGGCGTTCATGGAGAAAGCCGGTCAGATAATAGGACGCATAGGGCAGCAGCTCGCCGCGCCCGACGCCGATGAAAAGATCGAAGAACTCGCGCTCGATTTCGGCGGCGGGCGTTTGCGACGCCGCATGCGCCAGCGCGGCATGGGCGGACCCGAGCGCCGTGCCGTCGCCGCGAAGTCCGGCAATTCGCGCGAGTAGCTCAGTATCCGGAGCGGAGGTCAGCAGGGCGGCAAGCAGCGCATATTCCTGCGCACGGGCAACATCGATCTCGTCCGGCTGATCGCGCTGCTCGGCATAGAGATCCGGCCGCAGCACCGCACGCGCGACGCCGGTTGCGGCTTCGACGGAAAGGACGCGCCCAGCCGGGATCCGCTCCCAGTTGGAAACGGATGGTTGAGAAATGCCGATTCTGCGGGCGAGTTCGGTGATGCCACCGGCCGCCCGGATCGCCTCTTCGAGTCCTGGATCGCCCATTTAAAACTCGAGACGGCCCCCCTAGACCGAGTTGAAGAGAGGCTAGTGCCGTACTACCGGAGAGGTCAATAGCTCCAGGCTATGGAAGATGGATTTATTCGGGCAGCGCTCCGCCGTGGCGGCGACGAATTGTCGCCGGGAAGTATTCGGCCTCAGCCGAATCATGCTGCATTGCGGCAATTCTCGTGTTCGACGCGCGCTCCGCATCGTGGACATTCTGTCCTGAATCCGGGCTTTCTTCCGCTCGTTCGTTGCCCGGAGGGTCACCTGACGCAGCCGATCCACGTTTCGGCGTCTCGACGAGAGTTTCCGATTGCGGCTTTGGAGCCGGGCCTTGAGGCTCGACCTCTTCCGCCTCTCCCGACATATGAGCCATGAGCCGGCGAACCTCCTCCGAACTGATCGCACCAAATCCTGGGACGCCGCCGGGCGCGTTGAAGTCCCAGGCGTTCTCGGACAGACCGACGAAGTCCCGGATCGTGGGGTCGGTGGACCACGCGCGGCGGAGCGCCGCGCGCGCCAAGTCGCGCGGCACGCCGGGCGCCAGAAATACCTGAATGTCGGACCCGGGGCCGATCGATTCGATTGCTGGCAAACCGGCGGGATCGACAGGCGGCAGAATTTCTTCCGCCGAAGATGCAGCCGCTAACGCGTCCGCTTCCATGCCGCTTGCGGGCTGTTGCGCCGCGGACTCAGCGAGCGCCTTCGCGGCAGTGCCACGCTTGCGGCGCGACCAGCGCGCGAGAAAGCTCTCCTCATCGTTCATCGTCGTTCCCGACCCGTGGATCGCGGCGCGCCAATGCCTCCGGATCGGCCCGATCGCGCTTGCGCTTCTTGAAGACCTGCTCTACGTGATGCTCGGCAACAAATCCGGCAATGGCCTCGCGCAGCGGCTCGGCCATCGCCACCGCTTCGACGATCGCCTGCCCCGGTTCCGTCAAGCCCTCTCCCTCCGCCGGGTCAGCGGTGACGGCGGCGATCTCATAGGGCGGATTGCCTCCGGTCGCCTGTAGCGCGACCCAGACGGAAGGCGCGCCGGAGGCCAGATTCCGCAGGTAGTTGTCGGTCTCGGAGCGATATAGCTCGATCTCGGCCGGCCCGGCATAGAAGCTTGCCGTCTCTCCCTCGCTCGCCAGCGGCGTCCAGGGGGTTGCTTCCGGCAGGCCGGCCAGCACGGCGACCGGACGCCAGATAACGTCGGCCCAGGGCGACGTCGCCTTGCGCCGCTCGACGACGACGCCGACGGGAATGCGAACGAGAGGCGCGACCGGACTCATGCAAGCGCCGCCAGTCGCCGGACCGGCAAGCCGGTCAAAAGATTCTGCGGCTTCATGCGCAGCAACTTTTCGTCGCTCATCGCCAGAATGAGATAGACCGCCTCGCCCTTGGCCGTCGCGGCGGACGGATCCGCTTCGCCGAACCTGAGACGATAAAGCCCAACCACGCGGCTCCGTGCGGCCTCATCGAGATCGTTGCCGTTCCACAAAGCATCGCCGATGCGCGTTCCTTCCGCGTCGAGGCCGACATACCAGGTCAGGCGCACCTCCCGCATCTCGCGGAGCGGCTCGACCGCGACGTCGATGGCGAGCATATGTCTCACCCACAGTTCGATGGCCGTGCCAAGCGCCGCGGCGCCGCGACGGCCGACCGTAAGATCGAGCGCCATGTCGAACCGATCGCTGCGTTCCCAGTAAAGTTCCGCGTTGCCGTCGGTCAGGACATCGATCTCGGCACCGGCTGGAATTCCCAGCATGGACACAAGCGGCGACAGCGGCGCGGCGCCGGTGCCGGCGATCTTCTCCTCGTCGGCGGCGAGCAGCGCTCCGGCATGCGTCGTCATTCGCTGCGGGCGAAAGAAAAGTTCGGCGGCGCGGACGACGAACGGGTCGCCGCAGCCGTCGAGCGCGTTCCGCAGAATGACGTGAACGAGCTGGTCGAGAAACAGCGGCGGCGTCCTGCCGACCCCTTGGCGCATGAAGGCGAGATAGGCCGCTTCGAGGGTGTCGTGGCGCAAGAGATGGTCGCGAAACGCCAGCATCAGCCGCCAGTTCTCCCGAGCGTCCGCATCGGCGATCGCCGCAATCTCCGCGTCGCCGACCGCGCGGCGCGGATCGGCGAGCAACGCGGCGTGCAGGCGGCGCTCGGCGCCGCAGGCATCGGGCGGCGGATTCAGTTCAGGCCGCGCCAGATAGGCCTTCAGGAATTCATCGCTGACCATCAGCCCGCCGCCGGCGGAGCTGTCGGTTAAATGGTGGCCGCAGGAGAGCCAGAAATCCTTCATTGGCTTGTTCTACGCACCAACGCAGCCAAATCGACGGCTTCGCCGGGCTCCTCCTCCGCATCGGCGTCGAGAAAGGAAAACGCACGCCAGCCTTTCTTGTCTTCGCGCGGCCGCAACGTGCGAAAGACTTCGCGGATCGTGCCGTCCTCGTCGCTGCGGCGAACGGCGATCAAAGTGTCGGGCGGGTGATCGGCGAGCGAAGCGGCGAAATCGATCTCCTCCGCCGCAGCCAGCTGCGCAGCCGCGAAATCGGGGGCGCCGAAGCGGTCGAGCAGGCACCGCGCCAAGGCATGGATTGCGGCGGCGCGATCCGCGGCGCTCGCTTCCACCACCTGTACCAGCGTTGACCAGCCAAGCGAGGGAATGCCAAGAAAGCCGCTCCGGAATGCCGCGAGCTCCGGCCCTTTGAGCGCCGCCGGATCGATTTCGGAGAACACGAACGCCCCCGATATCGCCCATTCACCCGGCTCGGCCGCCGCGGAGAAGATGAACGTGTCCGACGGGTCGAGACGGATGGCGCGCAGCAACCTCATAGGCGCGGCCCCCCGCTCTCACGGTCGAGCCACGACGGAACGTGGAGGGCTGGCTGCAGATGGCGCCGTTCCACTGGCCGGCCGGCGCGGCGGATCAGGAGATCGCCGTTCCCGTCGATGTCGCAGCGAGCGCCGTTCTCGCGCTTCAATCTCGAAACATAGTCGTGCGCGATCGGTGCGAAGCCGTCTTCCTTCCAGCGATCCAAGGCGACCATGAAATGGCGCGCAAAACCTTCGACGAGGCGCTCGGCGCTGAAATCGCCGAAGCCCTCGTCCTGCAACGCGGTGGCGAGCGGATGCAGCCCTGCGGCGTTCTCTCCCAAGGAAACCGTGCGAATGGCGGCGCCGAAGACGAGCCAGTCCGGCGCTGCGCGCTCGCCGGCATGCTTCGGCCACCCAAGCCGTCCGCCGCCGATCAACCCGCCATCCACGTAGACCGCATCGGGCCAGCCGATCTCGATCGGCTTCTCCGGCGGCGCCAAGGCGGCGAGCGCGTCGGCCAGCGCACCCATGGCCGCATAGAATGCACGGTGCGCCTCAGCGAGCGGTTCCTCCGGTTCCAGCACGATCGCGAACTCCGCGAGATCGAAGCGGCCGACGAATACCAATGTTCCGGCGCCGAGCTCGAGTGCATTGGCGCAGGCATGGCGGAACGCGTCGTTGACCTCGCGCAGAACCACAAGGCGAAACGGCGGCGGCAGTTCGACGGCCCGCACATCGCTCTTTGGCTTTCGGCTGCGCCGATCCGGCGGCATTTTTTGCGCATAGCCTCCCTGTCAACCTGCTAACAATATAGACCCGGTCCGGACGGCAGTCAGTCCCGACGATCCCTCGGACCCGGCGAGACACCCGATGTCGGAACGACGCACGCTGCTGGTTTGCTCCTGCGAGGACACGATGCCGTTGGACGGCCGTGCGCTGGAGCGCGGATGCCGGGACACCCGGATCGTCGGTGGCCGTCAGCTCTGCCGCGCCGAACTTGAGCGCTTTCGCGCCCTTGCGAAAAAAGGTGAGTCGATTACCGTCGGCTGCACGCAGGAAGCGCCGCTGTTTCGCGAGGTCGGAGCTGAAACCGGTGCGGCGTTGAGCTTCGTCAATCTGCGCGAAAACGCCGGCTGGTCCGCCGAAGCCGCGAAGGCAGGGCCGAAGATGGCCGCGCTCGCCGCCGTCGCCGCCTTGCCGGTGCCGGACGTTTCGTTCGTGCAAATCGAGAGCGCGGGCGTGGTTCTCGTCTATGGACGCGACGAGCGCGCCATCGAGGCGTCCAATCTGCTCAAGGAGCATCTCGACGTCACGACCCTGATCACGCGGCCCGGACAACTGACGCCGCCTCGAACGACCGAGTTTCCCATCGTGAAGGGAACGATCCGCGCGGCGAAGGGGCAGCTTGGTGGGTTCGAAATCGTCGTCGACGATTACGCCGCGCCGCTGCCGTCCTCGCGCGGCTCACTAACGTTCGCAGCGCCGCGAAACGGCGCCGTGTCGCACTGCGATATTCTCCTCGATATCTCGGGCGGCGCGCCGCTGTTTCCGGCGGCGGACTTGCGCGACGGATACGTGCGAGCCGATCCCGGTGATCGTGCTGCGGTGCTGGCGGCGGTGCTGCGCGCGCGCGATCTCGTCGGCGTCTTCGACAAGCCGCGCTACGTCGCCTTCACCGCCGATCTCTGCGCACATTCCCGTTCGCAAATCGTCGGTTGCCGCCGCTGCCTCGATCTTTGTCCGACCGGTGCCATTGCGCCGGACGGGGATCATGTGCGGATCGACGAAAAGATCTGCGCCGGCTGCGGCCAATGCGCGGCGGCATGCCCGACCGGCGCGGCCGGCTATGCCTTGCCGGCGGCCGAGGTGCAGATGAACAAGCTGCGCACGCTGCTGCTGGTCTACCGCGAGGCGGGCGGAACGTGGCCGGTCGTGCTTTTCCACGATGAGAACCACGGCGGTGCGCTGATCGACGCGCTGGCGCGCCACGGCGACGGATTGCCCGCCAATGTCCTGCCGTTTGCGGTCAACGAAGTCACGCAGATCGGCCTGGAAGCCGTCGCCGCGGCGTTCGCCTATGGGGCGGCGGCCGTGCGCCTGATCTTGCGCGGCAAACCGCGCCACGATCTCAGCGGTCTGCGCGCGACCATCGCCCTTGCCGAGCCGATCCTGGCCGGCCTCGGCTTCACCGGCGAACCGCTTGGCACGATCGAGACCGACGATCCCTTTGCGCTTGGAGAAGCGCTGCGCACGTTGGAATTTGGCGGCGTCGCCGAGCGGCCAGCAAGCTTTCTTGCCGCAGGCGGCAAGCGCGAGGTGTTGCGGGTGGCGCTGCGGGAACTTCATCGCGTTGCGCCGGCGGCGGTCGATGCGGTCGCCCTGCCCGCCGGCGCTCCCTTCGGCGCCGTCGAGATCGACGTCGACGGCTGCACGCTTTGCCTTTCCTGCGTGTCCGCTTGTCCGACCGGCGCGCTTTCCGACGATCCCGAACGGCCGCTGCTGCGTTTCACCGAAGACGCGTGCGTCCAGTGCGGCCTTTGCAAGGCGACATGCCCGGAAAAGGTCATCAGCCTCGTGCCTCGGCTTGCATTCAATGCGATCATCATGGGCGCCCGCGTGCTGAAGCAAGAGGAGCCCTTTCACTGCATTCGCTGCGGCAAGCCGTTCGGCGTCAAGAGCACGATCGAGCGCGTCGCCGCCAAGCTCGAAGGCAAGCACTGGATGTACGAGAGCGCGCCGCGGCGCCTCGACGTCATCAAGATGTGCGACACCTGCCGCGTCGCCGTGGTCACCGAAGAGGGCCTGGATCCCTACGGAGCGGCCGCGCGGCCCAAGCTCAGGACGACCGACGACTATCTGCGCGAGCGCAAACCAAAGCCGGATTCGTGATCAGTTGGTCGCCCGTTCGAGGAATCTGACCAAAGCCTCGCGATCCTCCTGCCTGCCGATACGTTGCTCCGGCATCTTGGTTCCCGGCGTGTACTTTGCCGGGCCGATTTCGAAAAGCTTCTCCAACGTATCCGGCGTCCAGACGATGTCGAGGCGCTTGAGCGCTTCGGAAAAATTGTAGCCCGGAAGAGTGGCGATGCGGCGCCCGAAGATGCCATGCAGCGACGGCCCGGCGCGGTTGTCCTCGTTCGATTTGAATGAATGGCAGGCGACGCAGGCGCGAAAGATTTGCGCGCCGGGGTCGCCCGCGTAGTCGGCAAGGGGATCGGCAGTCTCGCCGCCGGCCAAGGCGCCGAGTTGCTCGCCGGTCTCGGAATCCCAACGGCGAATCATGCGATCCGCACCGCCCGTGAGCAGCGTGCGGCCATCGGGAAAGAATGCGAGCGACCAGACCGGCAAGCCCGGCCCGACCAGCGTTCGGGCTAGCGAATGCGCCTTGCGATCGATGATTGCGACCGAGCCGCGAACGCTTGCGGCAGCGACGCGCGCGCCATCGGCCGAGACCGCGAGAGAAATGATGGGCGAAGGCGAGGCTTCGACGACGCCGCGCTGCACGCCCGCCAGCGAGAGGAAATAGACCTTGCCGTCGGCGCCAGCGGCCATGACTTCGCCGTCGATTGCGACGGCGACGGAATTCTGCGGAGACGGCAAGGTCACCACCAGCGGCGAGCCCGCTCCGTCCCGCGGCCAGATTCGGATCGTCGCGTCGTAGCCTGCGCTCACCACCGCCTTTCCGTCTGGCGTGAAGGCAACTCCATTGACATTCTGCTGATGGCCCTCCAGCACGCGAGCGCCGCCGCCCGCGAGAGACCATAGGCGGATGGTGCGGTCCCAAGAGGCCGATGCGAGCGTCGTGCCGTCGGGTGACACGGCAAGCGCGACGATCGGCCCCTTGTGTCCTTCCAGGACGACGTCGGGAGCCTGCTTGCCAGGCACCCATATGGCGATGCGGGCGTCTTCGCCCGCGGTCACGACGCGGCCATCCTTCAGGATCGCGACCGCGTTGACGGCGCTCTGGTGAAAGCGCAGCACTTGCTCGGCGACACCGCGCCGAAGCGACCAGCGGATCGCCGACGTGTCGAAGCTGCCGGAGACGGCCGCAGAGCCGTCCGCCGAGATGGCAATCGCGCGGACCGCGCCGCCATGGCCCATCAATTGCGCCAAGGATGGCGCCGGGCCGAGCGCCAGCGCGACCAGCAGAGCGCACGCGAAAAAGCGGACGCCGAGACGCATCAATCGCGCTGCCGCTCCGTCGATTGACGGGATGCGCCGGCTAGGCGTCGGCGAGCGCAACCTCGCGCATTGAGCCGGCAGGCATGCGGCAGCGGAGTTCGGCGAGTGACTCGCATGACGTTTGAAGCGCACTTGATCCCGCAATGTGCGATATCTTATCTTGCGGACAAATCATAACCGGGAGGATCGGAATGCGTAGCTTCATTTTGGCCTGCGTCGCCGCTCTCGTGATTGCGGCAATCGGAGCGATTGCGCTGCAATACATTCAGGAATCCGCCGGCGCCGCGTTCTCCACGGAGGGCGTGCGGCTCTAGTTGCAGGACGCTCGGCGATTGCCACGGAGAAGAACGGAAGGTTACTCGAGAACCTCTACACGCTGCGCCGGCGCGATGGCCGCCAGCAGCGCCGCGGCGTCAAGGCCGCTGACCGGGTGACGCCAACCGGGCGCGATATCGAGCAACGGCCGCAGCACGAAGGCCCGGTCCTGCAGCCGCGGATGGGGCAGGATCAAGCCGGCAGGCGGGCCGAGAATGTTCAGTATTCTGCCGTCGTAGTCGAGCAAATCGAGGTCGAGGACCCGCGCGGCCCAAGGTTCGCCCGCCGTTCCGCGGTCGCGGCCGAACGCGGTCTCGACCTGAAGCAGGGCCGCCAATAGCGTGAGCGGGTCGAGCCCCGTGTCGACCGCCACGACCGCGTTCACGAACCACGGCTGGGACGAGGACGGCACGGGCGCCGAGCGATACCACCGCGAGCGGGCGGCGACGGCGACGCCTACCTCCGGCAGGCGACGCAACGCGGCCGCCAATGTCGCCACCGGCGGTCCGAATTTGGCGCTCGGCAGATTGCCGCCAAGACCGATTAGGATCACTGTTTGCCTCTCCATCTCCGGCTTGCAATCCTGAGCCGCCGTGTTATTTCAGATCGCGCAAATTCCATTGCGTCAGTGGCCCATAGATCAAAGGACGAATTTCGAATGATCTCATACCCGCAAGAACGTTTGGCTTTGTTCATCGACGGCGCCAATTTGTATTCCGCGGCGCGCGCGCTCGGCTTCGACATCGATTATAAGCGCCTACTCACGGAATTCGCGCAGAAGGGCAGGCTCATCCGGGCCTTCTACTACACCGCTTTGGTGGAGGATCAGGAATATTCGCCGATCCGCCCCCTGGTCGATTGGCTCGACTACAACGGCTACACCATGGTGACCAAGCCGACCAAGGAATTCACCGACGCCTACGGCAGGCGCAAGATCAAAGGCAATATGGACATCGAACTCGCCATCGACGTGATGGAAATGTCGGCCCATGTGGATCACATCGTGCTGTTTTCCGGCGACGGCGATTTCCGCCGACTGGTCGAGGCCGTGCAGCGCAAGGGCCGCCGCGTGACGGTGGTTTCCACCATCCGCTCACAGCCGCCCATGGTCGCCGACGAACTCAGGCGGCAGGCCGACAATTTCATGGAGCTGCAAGAGCTGATGCCGCGCATCGCCCGCGATCCCTCGGCGCGCGAGCACGCGATGACGCATCGCGTGACGCAGCAGCACGTGGAAGACGGCGACGACGACGTCGATGACGATGCCAGGCACGAATTTCGCCGTCCCGCGTGATCCCGGCGGCCTGGCCTTCGTCGCACCCGACCATGATTGCGCGCTTTGCCCGAGATTGCGGGACTTTCGCCGCGCCAATCGCCGCGCTCTGCCGGAATACCACAACGCGCCGGTGCCGAGCTTCGGCGAAACAGACGCGCGATTGCTGGTGGTCGGGCTTGCGCCTGGCTTAAAGGGCGCAAACCGCACCGGCCGGCCGTTCACCGGCGATTTTGCCGGCGATCTCCTCTACGGCACGCTGCTCAAGTTCGGACTGGCGCTAGGCGCATACGCGGCGAAAGTCGATGACGGATTGATTCTGAAGGATTGCCGCATCACAAACGCCGTGCGCTGCGTGCCGCCGGAGAACAAGCCGACGCCCGACGAGATGAAAACCTGCAACGCGTTCTTGCGCGCCGAGATTGCCGCCATGCCCCGTTTGGCTGCGGTTGTGGCGCTCGGCGCCATCGCCCATGACGCGGTCCTGGTCGCCTTCGGCGCGCGCCGGGCAAGCGCCAGATTCGCGCATGGTGCGCGTCATTCAGTGGCCCGAGGCATTACACTTTTCGACAGCTATCATTGCTCGCGATACAACACCAACACCGGCAAGCTGACCGAGGCGATGTTTCACGCCGTGTTCGCTGAGGTGCGCCAGGCGCTCGCCGTTCAGCCGTAGCGCTCCTCCTTCCAGGGGTCGCCGGTATTGTGATAGCCGCGCACCTCCCAGAAGCCCGGCCGGTCTTGCTCGCAGAACTCGATCCGCCGGAGCCATTTCGCAGACTTCCAGAAATAGTATTGCGGCATCACCACGCGCACAGGGCCGCCGTGTTCGCGGGTGAGCAGCCCCCCTTCCCAGGAATGGGCGAGCAAGACGTCCGGGGCGGCGAACATCTCGAGCGTGACGTTGGTGGTGTAGCCGTCGTGGCTGTGGAAGACGATGAAGCGGCCTTGCGCTATGGGCTTCACGAGATCGAGCACATGACGCGCCCTTACGCCTTGCCAGCGATTGTCGTAGCGCGACCAAGCAGTCACGCAATGAATGTCCGACTGGACGTCGACCTGCGGTTGGTCCAGGAAATCGTTCCATGTCCACACCAACGGCTTTTCCACGGCTCCGTCGATAGTTAGCTTCCAATCCTCAAGCGCCACATGCGGCTGTAGACCCAAGTCGAGAACCGGCCAATCCCGCGTCTGCCGCTGGCCCGGCGGCAGCCGTCCCTGCCCCTCCTTGCCGGTCAGCAGGCGACCTTCCCGCGCCCATTTCTGTTTCGAAGCGATCAGCTTGTCCTTGATCTGCCCAAAAAGCTTCGACTTGTCGTCACTCATGGCACCGCTCCGAATTCAGCCTTTGTCCCGCATCAGGCGGCCGCGCTCGCGCTGCCAATCGCGCTCTTTCAAGGATGCGCGCTTGTCATGCTGCTTCTTGCCCCGCGCGATGGCGAGTTCCACCTTCGCCCGGCCCTTTTCGTTGAAGTAGATCCTGAGCGGCACCAGCGTGACGCCGCCGCGCTGCACCGTGCCGATCAGCTTGCCGATCTCGCGGCGATGCAGCAGCAGTTTGCGCGGCCGGCGCGTTTCGTGGTTGAAGCGGTTGCCGCCGTGATATTCGGGAATGTAGGCGTTCAGCAGGAAGATTTCCGAACCGCTGGGCGCGGCATAGGCATCGGCGATGTTGGCGCGGCCGTCGCGCAAGGCCTTGACCTCGGTGCCGACGAGCTGCATGCCCGCCTCCAAAGTCTCCTCGATGAAATAGTTGTGCCGCGCCTTGCGATTCTCCGCCGCAACGCGGCGGGGCGGTTGCGCCATTCGCTAGTTGAGCAGGCCGACCGAAGTCATCGCCGACCGCACCCTCTCCTTGCTCGATTCGGCGATCTCGGTGAGCGGCAGCCGCGTGTCGGCCGTGCAGCGCCCGAGCAGGCTGGCGGCATATTTCACCGGGCCGGGGCTCGCCTCGCAGAACAGCGCCTCGTGCAGCGGCTGCAGCCGGTCGTGCATCTTGCGCGCCTTCGCGAAATCGCCGCCGAGGCAGGCGTTCTGGAAATCGGAGAGCAGCCGCGGCGCCACGTTGGCGCTCACGGAAATGCAGCCGACGGCGCCATGGCTCATTTGGGCCAGCGCCAGCGCGTCATCGCCCGACATCTGGCAGAACTTCTCGCCGCACGCGGCGCGCTGCTTGGTGATGCGCGTGACATCGCCGGTCGCGTCCTTCAGGCCGACGATGTTCGGCAGCTTGGCCAGCTTCGCCATGGTCTCGACGCTCATATCGATCACGCAACGCGGCGGAATGTTGTAAATAAGGATCGGTATGTCGACCGCTTCCGCAATGGCCTTGTAATGCGCGTGCAGTCCCGCTTGGGTCGGTTTGTTGTAATAAGGTGTGACCACGAGGGCGCCGTCCGCCCCGGCCTTCTTGGCGTGGCGCGTGAATTCGATCGCCTCGGCCGTCGAATTCGAGCCCGTGCCCGCGACCACCGGAACCTTGCGCCCGGCCGCCTCGACGCAAAGCTCCACCACGCGATTGTGCTCCGCGTGGCTCAAGGTCGGCGATTCGCCGGTGGTGCCGCAGGGAACCAGTCCGTGCGTGCCCTCGGCGACTTGCCATTCAACCAGGGATTGGAATGCCTTTTCGTCCACCTTGCCGTTGCGGAAGGGGGTGATCAGGGCGACAAACGATCCTTGGAACATGGCGTGCTCCTTAATCTGGCATTAACCAGAATTGAACCTTGTTTGGCGACCATAATGGCACGACCCCCGGGCGGCAAGGCCGGATGGATCGTGCAAGGGCGCGCTTTGCGCCGATCATGCTGAAGGATACCATGGCCGCGCCATGAAACACGGGGTAATCAGGGGGCGAAATCCCGGCTTGGCCGCGCTGGCGGTTGCGCTTGCCGTTCTTTTCGGGGGCATGAACGCCCCCGACGCTGCCATCAAGCACGCGGCGAAATCCGTTCATACTCAAGCCGCCAAGATTCCGGTTCCGAGGGATCGGCCGGATACGGGTGGCGATGCTGCCGCGGCATCCGACGCGGCGACGTCGCCCGATTCGCCGCCCGCGGTGGAATCGGACTCCGCCCAAGGCGATGCGTCTCGCTCCGCCATAGGGTCGACGCCGGGAGGACCGGCGCCGGGCGCCGGATCGTCCGGGCTGTCGGCGGCCGAAATCGCGAATTGCCGGGCCGCGGCGAACGCTGTCATGGCCGGCCGCTTTGCGGAGGCCATGAGTTCGTCCTGCCGCATGCGCTCGCCGCTCGCCGAGAAGCTGCTGAGTTGGCTTTGGATCACGCGGGCGGAGAGCCCGGTCAACTTCCAGCTTGTCGCCGATTTCCTCGAACAGAATCCGACGTGGCCGGCCCAGGATATGATGGAGCGCCGCGCCGAGCAGGCGCTCGCCGAAGAGGCTCCCGACAGCAAGGTGCTAGCGTGGTTCCAGACGCGCGAGCCGCGCACCGGTGTCGGCGAAATCCGCTATGCCGAGGTGCTGCAAACGGCCGGCCGCACGCAAGATGCCTTGCAGCACCTCCGCCACGGTTGGGTCGAGGGCAACTTCTCGGTCAAGGAAGAGCAGCAAATTCTCCAGCGGCACCACGTCGACCTGACCCAGGCCGATCATGCCCAGCGCCTTGACCGTCTGCTCTGGGACCAGGAGACGGCGGCGGCGCGGCGCATGCTGCCGAGGGTCTCCGGCGGCGTGCAGGCGCTCGGCGAGGCGAGGCTCGCTCTGCAAGCCTACAGCGGCGGCGCCGAGCGCCTAGTGAACAAGGTTCCGGAGTCGCTTCGGAGCGACGGCGGTTTCGCGTACGACCGCGAGCGTTGGCGCCGCGTGCGCGGCCACGAGGATCTGGCGTTCCAAATCGTGTTGGCCATGGACCGCGAACCGGACCACGGCGATCGCTGGTGGAACGAGCGGCAATTCCTGGCGCGCCGCCTGTTGGCCGACGGCAACATCAGCGACGCCTACAAGGTCGCATCCCACCACGGCGATTTGAGCCCGAAGAACCTGGTCGAAGCGGAATGGCTCGCGGGTTGGATAGCGCTCCGCTTCCTGCAAGAGAAGCAGACGGCGCTCACGCATTTCTCGCGCATCTACGAAGCGGCATCCACGCCCGTCACGCGCTCGCGCTGCGCATATTGGGCAGGCCGCGCCGCCGAGGCCCTGAACGATCAGGCCGCCGCGCAACGCTGGTACTCCGATGCTGCCGAACACGGCACGACCTATTACGGACAGCTTGCGGCGCTGAAGCTCGGGCGCGCCGGCACCCTGCAACTGCCCGCCGAGCCCGCGTCGGCGCCCGATGACGTGGCCGAGTTCGAGGGGCGTGAATTGGTCAAGGCGGCGAAGCTTGCCGCCGCCATCGGATTGGACGAGCGGCTGCGGCCGTTCATCTTACGGCTGAGCGATCTTTCGAAAACACCGGTCGAGCATCGCATGGTGGCCGATCTGGCCGACCAGATCGGCCATATCGATCTCGGCGTGGCCGCG
>DASQHM010000203.1:0-11990 GCA_035632095.1 Candidatus Cybelea sp.
CGGACCCGTGCTGACCCACGTCCCGGTATTCAGCTTGAAGTCTTCCGCCACGCGCCCATCGAAGCGCAACCCCTGTTTGGGATCGTCCGGGTCGACGAATTTGCCGGCATCGCCGATCTTGTAGAAACCCTCCTCGTCGAAGGCTTCCGCCGTCAAATCGGGCCGCCGCAGATAGCCGGGCGTCACGTTGGGGCCGCGCACGCGGAGTTCATACTTGCCGCCGTTCGGCACCATCTTGACCTCGCACCCCGGCAACGGCAGGCCGATGATGCCGCTGCCCTCGACGGCCCAATGCAAGGTCGTCACCACCGGCGCCGTTTCGGTCGATCCCCAACCGGTGGTGAACGCGATGCGCTCGCCGGACGTGCGGATCGAGAGTTCCTGATAGCGCTCCCAAAGCTCCTGGGGCAGGCTCGCGCCGCCGTAAGCAAGCGACTTCAGGTTCTTGAAGAAACTCCGCCGCAGCGCTTCGTCGGCATCGAGGTGATCGGCCAGCATGGCATAACCAACCGGCACGTTGGCGAAGGACGTGGGCGAAATTTCCTTCAGGTTCGCGACCGTTTGTTCGAACATTCCGGGCAGCGGTCGGCCGCCGTCGATGTAGATGCTGCCGCCGAGCCGCATGACGCCGTTGAACATGGCGTTGCCGCCCATGGTGTGGTTCCACGGCAGCCAATCCAGCACCACCGGCGGGCTCTCCGGCTCGGGCGCCTGCAGCACTTCCGACATGCGCTGATTGGCGCAGAGCATGCGTTGGGTGTTCAGCACGCCTTTCGGCAGACCTGTCGAACCGGACGTGAACAGTATTTTCGCCACCGTGCCGTGATCGACGCCGGCATAGGCGCGTTCGACTTCGGAGCCGGATTTTGCGGCAAGCAGATCGGAAAACGCGGAAGCCGGCAGGCTCGCCGGCGGCGACACGGCGACGATCTCCACTCCCTTCAGATCGAGCGCCTTCAGCGCCGATTCGTACATGCGGCCCTGTTGCGCGAAAATCATCGCCGGCCGGACGAGATCGAAGACGTGACGCAGCTTCCCGTGGTCACGGCTCATGAGCGAGTAGGCGATCGACACGGGCGCGACGGGAACGCCGACCGTCATGGCGCCCAACGTCATGATGGCGTGTTCGAGCGTGTTGCCGGACAGAATCATCAGCGGTTTGTCCTGCCCGAGGCCGCGATCGAGCAAGCCTTGTGCGACCGCATCCGCTTTGGCGCGCATTTCGCCGTAGGTGAGGCGCATCCAGGCCTTGTCCGGTCCGCGCTCGGCCAGCATCAAGCGATCCGGCGCCTCGTCGGACCACCGGCGAAGGTAAGCGATGATGTTCTTCTCGAGATCGCCAAGCGGCCGGGGCGAGCGAAGCACGATCACGCCGTCCCTGCGGCGCTCCACGTCGACCATCGGCGCCAGCGAATTCATCTGGCGAAACGGCGGCTTGGCCGCCGCACCGGCTTTCACGCTCTCCTGCACGTCACTCCTCCTGGCTCAGCGCTCCTACAGGCCGAGATAAGCTTGCCGCACCCGATCATCGTGCAGCAATTCATCACCCGACCCCGTCATGGCGACGCGGCCGTTCTCCAGCACATAAGCACGCTTGGCCAATTTTAGCGACATCGCCACGTTCTGCTCCACCAGTATGACGGTCAGCCCGTCCTGGTTGAGTCGGCGCACGGTTTGGAACACCTCCTGCACCAAAGCGGGCGCCAGGCCGAGCGACGGTTCGTCGAACATGATCAAGTCCGGGCAACCCATGAGGCAGCGGCCAATGGCAAGCATCTGCTGTTCGCCACCCGACAAGGTGCCGGCGGATTGCGTGCGCCGTTCCGCCAACCGCGGAAACATCTGCAGCACGCGTTCCAGGCTTTCACGCTGACGCGACCGCGCGCGGGACACCATGGCACCGACTTCGAGGTTTTCCAGGACGGTCATGGTCGGGAAAATTTGTCGCCCCTCCGCCACTTGCCCGACGCCGAGATTGCAGACTCGATGACTGTCGAAGCCGGTAATGTCCTGATCGCGAAAGCGAATGCTTCCGCTCCGCGGCCGCTCGATGCCGGCAATGGCGCGGATCAGGCTCGATTTGCCGGCGCCGTTGGCGCCCACGATGGCGACGATGGTGCCTTCAGCAACATCGAGCGAGACTTTGTCGAGCGCCTGCGCATCGCCGTAATACAAATCGAGGTCGCGCACCGCCAGCATCAGAGCGCCTCTTCCCCGAGATAGCATTCGAGCACGGCCGGATCGCGCACGACTTGCTCCGGCGGTCCGGCGCAGATGGTCTCGCCGTGATTA
This sequence comes from Candidatus Cybelea sp., assembly GCA_035632095.1. Lineage (GTDB taxonomy): Bacteria > Pseudomonadota > Alphaproteobacteria > Ferrovibrionales > Ferrovibrionaceae > DASQHM01. The sequence continues at coordinate 2,293 of DASQHM010000203.1, forward strand.
AGCACGATCACATGACCCGCAAGAGCCATGACCGCGCGCATGACGTGCTCGATCAAAAGAATGGTGAGGTCCGTCTCGCGGTTCAGGGTGCGAAAGACCTGCACCATCTGATCGGTTTCCAGAGGGCGCAATCCCGCCATAACCTCGTCGAGCAGCAGGATGCGCGGATGCGTCGCCATGGCGCGCGCAATCTCAAGCCGTTTGCGCTCCGGCAAGGTCAGGCTCGCGGCCATTTGACCTGCCTTGGGACCGAGACCGACCATATCCAATGCGCGCCGCGCCTCGCCGCGCGCCACCGAGACGCTGCCCGTCGCATTGAGCGCCCCGACGATGACGTTTTCCTCGACCGTCAATTGCGCAAACGGCCGGACGATCTGAAACGTGCGGCCGATGCCCGCGTGGCAGATCTGATCCTGGCGCAGACCGTCGATGCGCCGCCCGGCGAGCGTCACCGTCCCGCCGTCCGGCCGGAACGAGCCGGCGATCATGTTGAAGCAGGTGGTCTTCCCGGCGCCGTTCGGACCGATCAACGCTACGATGCCGCCCTCCGGCACGTCGAAGCTCACCTCGGCCACCGCGCGCAGGCCGCGAAAGGTCTTGGAGATGTTGCGGACTTCGAGCAGCGCCATGCCTCAATCCCCGCTCCGGCGATCGTCGTCGAAGCCGAGCCGCCCTTTCAGTGCCGGCCAAATGCCGTTCGGCAAGAAGATGATCACAACCATCAGGCAGACGCCGTAAAACAGCAGCTGCAGGCCCGGCAGGTTGAGGCCGAGCGCGTCTGTGGCACTGCGCAGGCTCTCGGCCAAGACGGTCAACACGAACGCGCCCAGCAACGGCCCCACAAGGGTGCCGAGGCCGCCGATGATCGGCCCCAGGATCAACTCGATGGAACGGTTGATGGCGAAAATCTGCTCGGGAAACAGATTGTTGTAGTAGAACGCGAAGAACACGCCGCCGAGCGAGGTCATGGCGGCGGACAGCACCACGGCGCGCATCTTATAGCCGAAGATGTCGATCCCGAGCGCCTGCGCCGCTTCCTGGTCTTCGCGGATCGCGAGCCAGTAATAACCGGTTTTGCTGCCCCGGAGCGCGCGGCAGAGGAACAGGGCCAGGGCGCTGAGCGCCAGCATGACGTAATAGAACATCACGGGCGAGCCGCGCAGGTGCAGCAGATCGTTGTGGGTCCGCTGCGCCACCGGAAGGAACAATCCCGCCGATGCGCCGACGAAAGAGATATGGTCGAAGCCGATTCGGCTGAATTCGGCGAAGGCGATCGTCAGCAAGGCGAAGTAGACGCCGCTGATGCTGAAGCGAAAAGCGAGGAATCCGATGACGGCGCCGATCACGGCGCATATCGCCATCGCGGCAACGGCGCCTGCCCAAGGCGACACGCCGTAGCGCACGAACAGCACCGCCGACACGTAGGCGCCCACGCCGATGTAGAGCGAATGGCCGAGCGAAAGTTGGCCGGCAAAGCCCATCATCACGTTCCATGCCTGGCCGACATAGGCGAAGTAGAGCACCAGCACCAGGACCGACAGCGCGTAGCTGCCGACCACGAGCGGCGCCAGCAAGAGGCATACGGCCAGCGCTGCCCAGACCGCCAATGCCCGCGGCGTGGGCCAATCGAACAGCGCTTGGATCACGTGCGCTTGCCCATAAGTCCCTGCGGCCGGAACAGCAACACCAGAATGAGCAGCGCGAAGCCGAACATGCTCTTGGCGGACGGAACCAGCAGCAGTCCCGCCAAGGCTTCGGACAGCCCGATCAGAATGCCGCCGAGCAGCGCGCCGGCCATGCTTCCGAGGCCGCCCACGATGACGATGGTGAAGCCGAGCAACGTATAGACCGGGCCGAGGGTCGGAGTGACGTCGATCAGCAGCACCATGAGGCAACCCGCGGCGCCAACGCAGGCGGCGCCGATGCCGAAGGTCAGGGCATAAAGCCGCTTGACGTCAAGACCGACCACCAGCGCGCCGAGCTGGTTGTCGGCGCAGGCGCGGATCGCCTTGCCGGTCGGAGCATAGCGAAAGAACGCGAACAGCGCGCTCGCCACCAGGATCGCGGCGGTGGCCGCATAGACCCGAACCTTGTCGAGCAGGATCGGGCCGATCTGGAACGAGTCGTAGGCGTAGCCGACCTGGGCGTTGCGCGCGTCCGGCCCGAAGATCATCAGCATGCCGTTGGTCAGGATCGTCGCAACCGCGACGAGCAGTATGAACTGTGAATGTTCGGGGCGGGTGATGAAGGGATTGATGAGCCGCGATTGGAGAATGTAGCCGAACACGAACAGCAGCACGCCGATCGGCAGGATCGCCCACAAGGGATCGAGCCTGAACCAGGCGAAGGCGAGCACGGCGGCATACATTGCCACGGTCATCATCTCGCCGTGGGCGAAGTTGACCACCCGCACCACGCCGAAGATGACCGAAAGACCGAGCGCCATGAGTCCGTAGACCAGACCGGTCAGGACGCCGCCAATCGTGACGTTGGCGAGCAGGTCGAGAGGCATGGGCGGCGATGAGCTTTAGCGATCAGCCGCGGCTGCCCCAGCCCGGCATCGGGAACACCGGCGCGGCTTGGGCCGCCTCTTTCGGCAGCACGACGGTCGGCTGCTGATTGAGGTTTTGCAGCGCGACCGAGGCGATGTTGTTGTTCTGGCCCTTCTCGTCGAACTGGATCGGGCCGCCGACCATGACGTGCTTTTCGATCTTGGTGGACCGGAGCGCTTGCATTAAGGCAACCGGTTCGGCGGTCTTCGCGCGGGTATACGCATCGGCGGCGATCAGCAAGGCTTCGAAGGTGAAGCCGACGTTGAAGATGTGCCCGTACGGCTTGTCGTTCGGGAACTTCTTCTTGAACGCGGCGAGGACGCGCTCCGACACCTCGGATTTCGGGTTGTACCAGGGCACGTTGCTGGTGCAGTACTCGGAGTACTTGCCTAGTGACGCGTAGAACTGCTCTTCGTACATGCCGGGGCTGCCGGGGCTGATGATGCCCATGGGCTCGAAGCGTTGCTTCACCATTTCGCGGACAAGCAGGATCGCGTCGTTCAGGCGCGACGTGACCATGACGATGTCGGCGCCGGTCGCCTTTGCGCGCGAAACCTCCACCGAAAGGTCCTTGGCGGCCGGATCGTAGGCGATTTCCTCGACGATCTTGAACGGCATGTTGAGTGTCGGGAATACCTTGCCGATGCCTTGGGAAATCTGCGTGCCGAAGGTGTCGTTCACGTGGAGATACACGGCGGTCTTCGGCGTATGACCGGTCGCGACGAAGTATTCCTTCATCAGTGCCAGTCCGTTGTTGATGAGCTGCGCCGCGGTCAGGAAGTTGCGCACCACGAACTTGTAGCCCTGCTCGGTGATCTGCGTCGCCGAGGCGATATTCACCACGTAAGGGGTGCCGTGCTGCTCGGTGACTTGCGCGATGGCGGCGGATTGCCCGGAATCGAACGCGCCGATCAGAACATTGGCGCCGGACGAGATCAGCTTCTCGGCCTGGCTGCGCGCCACGTCGACGTTCGACTCCGTGTCGGCGTTCATCAGCTCCAGCTTCACCGAATAGCCCATCTCGTTCAGAAGGTCTTGGGCGATATCGGCGCCGCGCTGGCAGGACTGGCCGATGGCGGCCTCGTAACTCGACTTCGGCAACAGGATGCCGACCTTGAGGGGCGCCATTTGCGCGTTGGCCGGGCGCATCAGCATTCCACTAGAGACGATGGCAGCGCTTGCGCCGGCGCCGAAGGCGCGGCGGTTCAAGCGGGGGCCTCGCGATTGGCGACGGGCGTCCGACGGGGTGCGATTCATGGGTCCCTCCCAGGCTAGTTCGGCATGTAGTTGCCGATTTTTGTTCGTAGACCAAACAATACGCGAAAGCCCCACGGGCTCAAAGAGTTTTCAGGACGCCGCCGGGTCGGGACGCTCAGCGATTGACGTCGATGACCACGCGCCCACGCACGTCGCCGCGCAGGATCTTGTCCGCCAGTTCCGGCAGCTTGGACATGGGTTCGACAGTTGTCATGGCGTCGAGTTTCGCAACGCTCAAGTCCTTCGCCAAACGCGCCCACGCCGCCTCGCGCTTAGGCTTAGGCGCCATGACGGAATCGATGCCGAGCAACGACACGCCGCGCAGGATGAACGGGAACACTGAGGCCGGGACGTCGGTGCCGCCGGCGAGCCCGCAGGCGGCGACGGCTCCGCCGTATGATGTCTGCGCCAAGACATTCGCCAAAGTTATGCCGCCGACGGAATCCACGCCGCCGCTCCAGCGCTCCTTCTGCATGGGAGGCGCTTTTTCCAGCAGCGCCGCCCGGTCGACGAAACCCGAAGCGCCGAGGTCTTTCAAGTAATCGTGCGCCGTGGCGCGGCCTGTGGAAGCGATCACCTTGTGGCCGAGTTTCGCCAGCACGGCGACGGCGACCGAGCCGACGCCGCCGGCGGCGCCCGTCACGACTACTTCGCGCGCGCCGGGCTTCACGTCGGCATGCTCCAGCGCCAACACGCAGAGCATGGCGGTGTATCCCGCCGTGCCGATGGCCATGGCCTGCCGCAACGTGAAGGCGCTCGGCAGACGCACCAGCCATTCGGATTTCACCCGCTGCTTCTGGGTGTAGCCGCCCCAATGGGCTTCCGACATGCCCCAGCCGTTGACGATCACCTTATCGCCGGCTTTCCACTCGGGGCTCCGCGATTCGACGACGGTGCCGGCGAGGTCGATGCCGCCCACCATGGGCAGCTTGCGCGCGATGCGGCCCTTCCCCGAAACGGCGAGGCCGTCCTTGTAGTTCAGGGTCGAAAAGGCGACGTCGACCAGGACGTCGTTGTCGGGCAGGTCGCTCACCGACAAGGTTTTGATCGCCGCCTTCGGCTTGCCGTCCACGTCTTCGATGACCACGGCATTGAACTTGTCGCTCATGCTCACTCCCTGCGCGCACCCATCCCCATCGGCCGATCCAACTAACGCAGCGGCTCCAGGATCGACACGTAATTCGCCACGGCCGCGCCGCCCATGTTGAACACGCCGGCAAGCTTGGCGTTCGGTATCTGCATCTTGCCCGCGGTGTTCGAGAGCTGCATCGCCGCCATAACATGCATGGAAACGCCGGTGGCGCCGATGGGATGGCCCTTCGATTTCAGGCCTCCCGACGGATTGACCGGCAGGCGACCGTCCTTTTCGGTCCAGCCTTCCAGGGCCGCGCGGGCGCCCTCGCCCTTCCTAGTCAGGCCCATGGCCTCGTATTCCAGCAATTCGGCGATGGTGAAACAGTCGTGGGTCTCGACCACGCTTAAGTCTTCGAGTTTCAAGCGCGCTTGATCGAACGCCCTGGCCCAGGCGAGCGCCGGGCCTTCGAATGCCAGGATGTCGCGCTTGCTCATGGGCAGGAAGTCGTTCACCTGCTGCGCCGCGCGGAATGCGATGGCCTTGCGCATGGCGAGCGCCGTGCTCACATCCGTCAGCACCACGGCGGCGGCGCCGTCGGTCACCAGCGAACAGTCCGTGCGCTTCAGCGGGCCCGCCACGATCGGATTCTTTTCCGAGACCTGGCGGCAGAATTCGAAGCCGAAGTCCTTTTGCATGTGCGCCAGCGGATTCATGCTGCCGTTCTTGTGGTTTTTCGCGGCGATGCGGGCCAAGGCGTCGGACTGATCGCCGTAGCGCTGGAAATACGTCTGCGCGATGCGGCCGAACACGCCGGCGAAACCGCCGGGCTGATCGGCTTCCTCCGCCACATAGCTCGCCTTGAGCAGGCACTTGCCGACCGTCGCCGTATCGGCGCCGGTCATCTTCTCGACGCCGAGCGCCAGCACGACGCGCGCCCGCCCCGCCGCGATCGCATTGATGCCCTGATGGATGGCGGCCGATCCGGTGGCGCAGGCGTTTTCGACCCGGGTGGACGGCGTGAAGCGATAGCGCGCGTCCGCCTGCAGCACCAGCGAGGATATGAATTCCTGCGGGTCCATGCCGGCGTTGAAGTTGCCGACATAGATCGCGTCGACGTCCTGCGGCTCCAGTCCGGCGTCGGCGACGGCCGCCGTCGCGACTTCGACGACAAGTTGTTCCACGGTGCGGCCATCGAGCTTGCCGAACCGGCTATGGCTCCATCCGACGATGCAGGCAGTCATGGCATTCTCTCCACGATCGAGGCCAGGCAGGATAGCATAACCAGACCAATGGAACGCCACGGGAGGATTCCATGTCGTTGACAGGTCGCGTTGCCCTGGTAACGGGCGCTGGCGCCGGGCTCGGCGCCGCCATCGCGCGCCGGTTGGCCGCCGAGGGTGCCGCAATCGCCGCAATGGATCTGAAGCGCGAAGCCGCGCAGGCGACGGCCGAGGCGATTGGGAACAAGGGCGGCAAGTGCGCCGCACTGACGGGCGACGTGAGCGATCCCGAAGCGGCCGCACGCATCGTCGCCGAAACGGTCGCGCGTCTTGGGCGGGTCGACATTCTGGTGAACAATGCAGGCCTCGGCGGCACTCATCGATTCCTCGATTGCCCGCTCGACCATTGGCAACGGCTGATGGCGGTCAATCTGACGGGCACGTTCCTGTTCGGACAAGCCGCCGGCCGCGTCATGGCGCGGCAAAGATCGGGCCGCATCGTCAACATAGCCTCGATCAGCGGTTTTCGCGCCGGTTCCGGCCGCACGGCCTATGGCGTGTCGAAAGCCGGCGTCATCGCTCTCACGCGCCAAATGGCAGTCGAACTCGCGCCTCTCGGCATCACGGTCAATGCCGTCGCGCCGGGTCCGGTCGACACGGATCTGACGCGCGCCATGCACACCGCGGAAACCCGCGCGGCATTCAACGCGGCGATTCCGAACGGCCGGTACGGCACGGCGGAGGAGATCGCCGCGGCGGTCGCGTTCCTGGTGCGGGACGAAGCGGCTTACGTGAACGGCCATGTTCTGGCGGTGGACGGCGGATTTCTCGCCGCGGGCCTGATCGACCGAAGCGCGGTCTAGTCCGGCGGCGTCTCGCGGTTCACCGCGCGGCCGCCGGGAGCGTGTCGAGGAAGCGAACCGGCGCGCCTTTCGGCTGCGACAGCTCCGCATCGCGCATGGCGACGTGCCCGCGTACGATCGTCGCCACCGGCCAGCCCGTGACCGTCATGCCCGTGAACGGCGACCAGCCGCAGCGGCTCGCCAGCCATGATTCGGCGATGGTTTCGCGCCGCTTGAGATCCACCAGGGTCAGGTCGCCGTCGTATCCGAGCGCAATGCGTCCCTTGCCGGATATGCCGTAGATGCGCGCCGGCCCCGCCGAGGTCAGGTCCATCAGCCGCAGCAAGCTCAGCCGCCCGGCGCTCACATGATCGAGCATCAGCGGCAGCAACGTCTGCACGCCCGGCATGCCGGATGGGCTCGCCGGATAGGCCTTGGCCTTTTCCTCGAGCGTGTGCGGCGCGTGATCGGAGCCGATCACGTCGACTACGCCGGCACGCAGGCCCGCCCAGAGCGCATCGCGATGCCTGGCGTCGCGGATCGGCGGGTTCATCTGTGCCAACGTGCCGAGGCGCTCGTAGCACTCCGGCGCGGCCAGGGTGAGATGTTGCGGCGTGACCTCCACGGTCGCCACGTCGCGGTATTGCGCCAGCAGCGGCATCTCTTCCGCCGTCGTGACGTGCAGCACATGCACGCGGCGACCGAAGGCCCGCGCCAGGCGCAGGATTCGTTCGGTCGCGCGGCGCGCGCTCTCCGCATCGCGCCATTCGGGATGGAGCTTCGCGCCGCCGCCTGAACTTGCGATGGCCTTGCGGTCGCGCAAGCGCGGTTCGTCCTCGGCGTGCACCGCCATGCGCCGCGAGCCGTTCCGCAGGATTTCGGCCAGCCGCGCGTCGTCTTCCACCAGCAAATCGCCGGTGGAGGCGCCCATGAACACCTTGACGCCGCAGCACCCCGGCAAGCGCTCCAGCTTCGCCAGCAAGGCGGTGTTGTCGCCGGTCGCGCCGACAAAGAACGCGATATCCGTATGCACCCGCCCCTCGGCGCGGCGCACCTTGTCGGCGATGGCATCGGCGGTGCTCGTCGAGGGCTTGGTGTTCGGCATTTCGAACACGGCGGTAACGCCGCCGAGGGCCGCCGCCGCCGTGCCGGTGCTCAAATCTTCCTTGTGCTCGAGGCCCGGCTCGCGAAAATGGACCTGCGTGTCGATGACGCCGGGGAGCACGTGCAGGCCGGTCGCGGAAATGTCCTGCGCCGCGGCGCCGGCGGGTATGGCGCCGATCGCCGCGATGCGGCCGTTCAGGATGCCGATGTCGGCCGCCGCGATGCCGTCGTGGGAAACGATGGTGCCGCCGCGAACGGCGAGATCGAAGGCAGCGCTCATGGGCCCCTCGCGCGCGGTTGCTGCATCACGTGTTCGTAAAACGCCATGTAGCGGCCGACCACGGCCGCCTCAGTATACTCCGCTTCGTACTGCCGCCTTCCGCTCGCGACGATGCGCTCGGCCAGCTCCGGATGGTCGGTAAGCCGCCGGATCGCCGACGCCAGGGCCAAGTGATCGTCGACCGGGACCAGCAACCCGTTCTCGCCGTTCTTGATCAGGCCCTTGGGACCTTGAGCCGCTGCCACGATCAAGGGCTTTCGGTGCGCCCAGGCCTCGATCATCACCGTGCCGAAGGGTTCGTAGCGGGACGGCATGACGCAGATATCGCATGTCGCGAACAGCGCGGCGCGATCATCCCGCCATCCGAGAAACCGCACCCGGCCGGAAACGCCGAGCTCGTTCGCCTGCCGCTCCAACTCGGCGCGCAGCGGGCCGTCGCCGGCGATCCAGGCATAGACGTCGGGCACTTCGGCGACGGCCTTGAGCAGGACGTCGAAGCCCTTTTTCACATGCAAGCGGCCGAGCGCCATGACGAGCGGCGCGTCGTTCGGCGTGTTGTACTCCGCGCGCGACAGCGGCGGCGCCGGCGCATCCGCGGCCAAGGTCGGCAGATAGTGCGCCCGCTCGCGCGGCCATCCGCCCTTCACCATTTGATCGGCGATGTCGCGGGTCACCCCGATCAGGTGCCGGCAGAACCGGTAGGACTTGAGGTCGTAGTAGCCGCCGAGCCAGCCGACCTGCACGAAGCGGCCGCGCGGCATGGCGACGCTGGCGCGGCTCATCCACGTCTGCACGATATCCGGCCGGTATTCCAGAACCTGCTGGCGCAATGCGATGCGCGTGCCGATGTCGAACCAGCGCCGGAACGGCAGTTGCACCGGCTCGATTCCGGCAGCGCGTAACGCCTGGGCGCGCGACGAATTGTGGCGGATGACGACCCGCTGTGCCAAGCCGGCGCGATGCAATGCCGATACCAGGTCGACGAAGAAGGTTTCCGCGCCGCCTTGTCCCGCTCCGGCTATGACCTGCATCACGCGCATCAGGAGTCCGTCTCTAGTCTTGCCTTCAGGTATGAAAGCAGCGGATAGAGCCCGGCGAACAGCGCGATCAGGAAGCCCCAGGCGCCTTCACGGTAGCCCTTGCGCGCCACAAAGCATTTCCAGAATCGCGAGAAGACCCGGCGAACGTTGTGACCCAGGGTGCCGATGTCGCCGCTGGCGCGCAGGTCGGCCGCGCGAGCCGTCGTGTATCGGTCGAGCCGGCGGATCATGTCGGAAATGTCGCGGTCGACCAGATGCGCCATGGGCGATTTCAAAAAGCGCTTGGGACCCTGCAATTCCAGCTTCGGGTGAATGCGCTGCTGACCCC
>DASQHM010000204.1:0-13053 GCA_035632095.1 Candidatus Cybelea sp.
GTATCAAAGAGATATTTGCTGGCTTCGCGCATGGTTCAGTACACCAGCTCGTCTTCTTCCTTGTTGTCGGCCAGCATGATCTCGCCCTTCGCGGCCAGCTCTTTGGCCGTGTTGACCATCAGCATCTGCGCCTCGTCCACGTCGCGGAGCCGCACCGGCCCCATGGCTTCCATGTCCTCGCGCAGGATCTTGCCGGCGCGTTCGGACATATTCGAGAAGAAGAGGTCGCGCAGCGTGTCCGACGCGCCCTTGAGGGCCAGCGCCAGCTTGTCCTTCTCGACGCCGCGGAGCAGCGTCTGCACGCCGGAGGGATCGAGCTTTATCAGGTCCTCGAAGGTGAACATCAACGCCTTGATGCGCTCCGCGGCGTCGCGGTTCCGCTCTTCGAGCGAGGCGATGAAGCGGTTCTCGGTATTGCGATCGAGATTGTTGAAGATCTCAGCCATCAGCTCATGGCTGTCGCGGCGGTTGGTGCGCGCCAAGTTGCTCATGAATTCGACGCGCAGCGTCTGCTCGACCTTTTCCAAAACCTCTTTTTGCACCGCCTCCATGCGCAGCATGCGGAGCACGACCTCCATGGCGAATTCCTCGGGCAGGGCGGCGAGGACGCGCGCGGCATGCTCCGGCTTGATCTTCGACATGACCACGGCGACGGTTTGCGGATATTCGTTCTTCAGGTAGCTCGCCAAAACCTGCTCGTTCACGTTGGCGAGCTTGTCCCACATGGTCCGGCCTGCGGGGCCGCGAATCTCTTCCATGATGGTTTCGACGCGGTCCTGCGGAAGAGCCTTCTGCAACAGCCGTTCGGTGCTTTCGAAGCTGCCGATCACCGAACCGGTGCTCGACATTTGATTGGCGAACTCGACGAACAGCTTTTCCATCAGGTCGGAGGAGATCGAGCCGAGATTCGCCATGGTCTGCGAAATCTCCTTGATCTCGTCGTCGTCCAGCATCGACCAGATTTTCGCGCTGTGCTCCTCGCCGAGAGATAGCAGCATGATTGCCGCCTTTTGCGGTCCGGTAAGCGATCTCAGGTCATCACGCGCGGCCATGGATCAGCGTCCTCGCCTCACGTGTCCTGGTAGAGCCAGTTGCGCACGATCGCAACGGCCTCCTCGGGATGCTTCTCGACGATTTCGCCGATCTTCTTGAGGCTGGAAGCCTTCACTTGACCCTCCACTCTCGCGATGTCGATCATGGCTTCGATGTTGTTGCGTGGAACTTCGGAGGAAAGCGGCGTCAATTCGCTTCCGACACCGCCGGGCAGCGCGGGCAGCGAAGAGCTTCCGTCAGGCAGCATTGGCACGCTGGGCGCCGCCGGGTCGACCGGGCGCGGCGCAAGCGCTCGCTGCAGCAACGGGCGCACGACCAGCAGCAGTACGAGCAAGGCCACGATTCCGAGCACAAGCATTTCGGCAACGCGGAAAAGATCCTGCTTTCCGAGGCCGAAGAAATTCAGCTCCTCGATGGGCGGCGGCAGATCCTCGATGCCAGCGAACGGCATGTTGACGACTTCGACAGAATCGCCGCGCTTGGCGTCGAACCCGATGGCAGAGCGTACCAGCGTCGCGATCTGGTCGAGCTCTTCCTTGCTGCGCGGCGTGTACGTCTTGGCCCCATCCTTGCCGGTGCCGCGCACGCCGTTCACCAGGACGGCGACGGAGACGCGGCGGATCACGCCGGCTTCGCGCACCTGGGTGCGAATGGTCTTCGATATCTCGTAGTTGACCGTCTCTTCCTGGCGGCCGTTATTGCTCGACGACTTGTTGCCGCCGGCCTTGCTCCCCTTGGCGTCGGGAAGATTGTTGCCGACGGAGACGGTGTTGCCCGAATCCTGGTCGGTCGAAGCGGCGTTTTCGGCGACGGTCTGCGTGGAGCGAACCACCTGTCCGTCGGGGTCGAAGAGTTCCTGATTGGTGGTGATGCGGTCGAAGTCGACGTCGGCGGTGATCTCGGCGCGCACGTTGCCGGCGCCGACCGATTTTTCGACCAGCTGCTCGATCTCGCGGCGCATCCGGTCTTCGATGCCGCCTCGCACCTCGTTGATGTTGGTCTGGCTGGTCGCGCCTCCGGGCCCCGCATCGTCGCTGCGCGCGAGCAGCGTGCCCCGGTCGTCGACGATCGAAATATGCGATGCCTTGAGCCCCGGAACCGCCGCGGCCACCAAGTTCTCGACCGCGAGCACCTGCTGCCGGTCGAGCCGGTTCACGCCGCGCATCTTCAGCAGGATGGAAGCGCTCGGCTCCTGCGTGTCGCGGCTGAATGCTTCGCGCCGGGGCAGGACGAGATGCACGCGCGCGTTCGACACGCCTTCGATGGCGCGGATCGTGCGGGCAAGCTCGCCTTCGAGCGCTCGCAGGTGATTGAGGTTCTGCACGAAGTTGGTCGTGCCGAGCGAATCGGTGCGGTCGAAGATCTCATAGCCGATGGTGCCGCCGGACGGCAGGCCGTCTTGGGCCAGCGACAGGCGAAGCCTGAGCGCCTGATCCTCCGGCACCAGGATCTGCGTGCCGTTGCCGCGCAACTCGTAAGGCACGTGCAGGGCGTCGAGCTTGGCGACGATTTGTCCCGATTCCTGCATGTCCAGACCGCCGTAGAGCAGCGACATCGGGCCTTGCGCCAATCGGCCGACGACCAGGACGAAAATCAGGATGGCCGCCGCGGCGCTGCCGCCGATGATCGCGAGCCGCGAGGGTCCCATCCCGCGCAGCGTCTGCAGCAATCCATTCACCGGCTTCACCTTTGCAACATTGCGCGCTGCCGGCTTGGACGCCGGCTTCGGTGCGGAAAACCTAGGCGGTGCCTGGTGAAGAACCCGTTAATTTGCGGCAAAAATTGCCTATCGGGCAGAATTTGCCGGACGGCGGGACGGCGGCTTTCCGGCACCGCAAAACGTCAACGGCCCGGTATGGGAGCCGGGCCGCCGACGCGATGGATAAACCGATGGTTCGGATCAGTCGGAATGACTGGTTGTGTCGTCTTCAGGCGTCAATCGATAATCCTGCAGCCGGGTCGCACGCAAACCGGGCAGGCCATACGATTCGATCGCCCGCTGCCACGAGAGGAACTCCTCGACCGACAGCGTGTAGCGTTGGCAAGCCTCGTCAAGGCTGATCAAGCCGCCGCGCACCGCTGCGACGACTTCAGCCTTACGCCGAATGACCCACCGCTTCGTATCGGCGGGCGGCAGGTCATCGAGCGTCATCGGCTTCCCCTCAGGGCCGATGATGCTGGCCGCTGGACTTGGGGCACTGCTCAGCATGAGAGCTATACCTCTACGCGATTACATACCGAACCGTACCAACCCCCATTTAAGGAAAGCCTAATGGGATTGGTTAATTAGCTATGGTTTGAACTCTCGAAACGGTGGTATTTTTGAGCGCTTTTCTAGGCAACCTCAGAGAAGCGGATTACTGCTTCAGCTGGATCAGTTCGTTGAGCATTTGGTCGGTCGTGGTGATGATCTTGCCGGCGGCCGAATAGGCGCGCTGGGTGATGATCATGTTGGTGAATTCCGTGGCGAGGTCGACGGTCGACGCCTCGAGCGTGCCGGGCGAGATGCTGCCGGCGGAGCCGGTCGTCGGTTGCTGCAGCGAGACCTGCCCGGCTTCCGGGGTCAACCCGTAGGCGTTGCCGGTCTGGTTCGACAGGCCGTCGGCATTCGGGAAGATCGCCAGCGGCAATTGATACAGGTTGCGGGTCTGGCCGTTGCTGAACTGCGCGGTGACGATCCCGGCGTTGCTCACCGTCACGCCGGTGAACGATCCGAAAATCGTGCCGTTCACCGAAGACGAGATTTGCTGCGAGGGCGTGTCAAATTGCGTGAACCCGTCCGCCTGGCCATCCGTGCCGAGGCCGAGCGTGATCTTGCTGGGCGAGATTCCGAGGCTGCTGTTCCAGGTGATGTTCAGTGTCGAGGGAATCGTTGTGCCGGCCGCGTTGAGCGTGCCATCGGCGTTGAAGCTGATGATGCCGCTCGCCACCAAGCCGTTCGGATTGGCGATCGGGTCGGTATCGGTCGGCGGCTGGATGAAGACTTCACCGCGCCACTGGTTGGGCGATGTACCGTCCTTGACGAAGGCCAATGTAAGCTGGCGCGTGCCGCCCTGGGAATCGAAGATGCCGAGGCTGCGCTCGAACTGCGGCGTCACCGTGCCGTTTGCCAGGTCGCCGACCGCGTAAGTCGCACCGCCGGTCGTGGTGGCAAAGAGCGGCGTGCCGCCGGCGCCATTCAACGTTCCCGCGACCGTGATCGGCGCGGTGGGGTTCTTGCCCGCGACGCTGATCGTCGGGTTTGCGCCGCTCGACAGCGTCGCCGTCAATCCGACCGTGCCGTTGATGGCGTTGACGAGGTCTTGCAGCGTGTTGAATTCGCCGTTGGCCGTGTTCGGCGCCGCAGACTTGTATGTGAAGGTATGCGTTATCGCGCCATTTGTGATGGTGAAGGTGTTGTTGTTGGCGAGCTTGGTCACGCCGGTCACGTCGGTCGTGGCGTTGATGCCGAGCGCGTTGTTCGTGATCACCTGAGGACCGTTGACACCCGGTGTCTGCGACGCTTGCAGGTTGGCTTTCATGCTCACGGCCGTGGTCGGCGTGGCGGTGCCGGTAAGGCCGTTGATGTTGACGGTCGACAGCGCGGTCAGATCGCTCCGGTTCACCGGAATGGCGCCGTTGCTGTTGATCTTCCAACCTTGCAGGTATAGGCCGGCCGCATTGCGCAGATTGCCGTTGGCGTCCGCCGTGAACGATCCGGCGCGGGTGAACATGTACTGGCCGTCGGTCGCCGTCGGATTGATCACGCTGTTGACGACGAATAGACCGTTGCCGGTGATGCTGAGGTCGGTCGGCGAGGCCGACGACTGCAGCAGGCCTTGCTGCGTCACCAGATTGAGCGGCGACGCACTCACGCCGCCCGGCGTATAGGTGGAGGCGGTCATCGGCTCGGTGACAAGGGTGGAAAACCGCTCCTCCGTCCGCTTGTAGCCGACGGTATCGACGTTGGTGATGTTGTCCGAGATGGCGCCAAGCGCTTCGCTTTGCGCGGTCAGGCCCGATACTCCGGAAAACAATGCGCCATAGAGGCTCATGTCACTCTCCTATACGTGCGTCTAGTTGCTGGCCGGCGGCGTGTTGCCGGTTGTGCCGGTTGTGCCGGTCGTGCCGGTATTGCCCGTCAGGGCATTGACCAGGTTGCTGACAAGGCTGGGGGAGGCACTCGCGGTATTCGTCGCGGACGTGCCGCTGTTCACCGAGACAACGTCGGTCACGCGAACTTTGTTCGCGCCCACGACGAGGAATTGCGTGCCTGAGTCGGCCTCGATGCTGCCGACTTGACCGGTAATCTGAGTGCTGACGGTAACTTGCGCTCCCGCGCTGTCGGTGGCGGCCACGCTCAGCGTGTAGATGCCGTCGACCGCCTTCAGGCCGTTGGTCATGGTGCCGTCCCATGCGAAACCATGCGTGCCTTGCGCAGGATTTCCTCCGGTTTGCAGCATGGTCTTGCCCTTCGCGTCCGTGATGGTGAGCGTCACGTTTGCCGCATCCTTCGGCAGCGCGTATTGCCAATTGGCCTGACCGCCCGCCAGTGACGTCGTGTTGCCGTTGGCCGTAATCGTCTTGCCCAGGTAATTGACCACGTTGGCCGACTGGCTCGATTGCGTCAGGGCCAGCAGCTGCTCCAGGTTCTGGTTGGTCGCAATCGTCTGCTGCACGCCGGTCATTTCGACGAGCTGCTGGGTGAACTGACTGGAATCGAGCGGCTGCAAAGGGTCTTGATTCTTCAGCTGCGTGGTCAGCAGGGTCAGGAACGTGTTGAAGTCGCCCGTCAGCGATTGAGCCGCAGCCGTCGCGGCGCTTTGCTGCTGTTGTTGTGCGGTCGGAGCGGTGGTGGCAGGCGCGGTTGTGGTCATGTTCCGTCTCCGTTACACGCGAATGTCCAGGCCGCCGTCGGCACCCCGGAAAGTCGCGCGCGCAAATGATTTGCCGGTCGTCTTGGCGTGTTCGGAGCCGCTGTTTCCGGTATTGTCCTTCAACGCAGCACTTGAATCGCCGAACGCGTGGCCGTTCTGGCCCGGGTTCCTCCCTTCGTTGCGCAGACTGAAGCTGAGCGACTGGTTGTCGGCATTGAGCCCGGCGTCCTGCAGGGCGCGCTGGAGCGAGCCGGCGTCGCGTTGCAGCATGTCGAGGGTCTGCCGGCTGTCGGCAGCGATGACGGCGAGCACGCGGCCGTCGTGGCCGACATCCATCTTGACCTCGACCTTTCCGAGGCCGTTCGGCTCAAGCTCGATGCGAATTCGATCGACGCCCTCTTGAACGGCTTTCGCCAAATGCACCGCGACTTGCTCAGCGGGTCCCGGCACCGCCAAAGGATTTGCCGGTGCTGCGGCCTGCGCCGGACTGGCCGGCAATGCCGAACCGATTGCGCCCGCCAGCGGAACGACCGTGGCGGGCTGACTATCGCCGCTCGGCTGCCCGGGCGTGCCGGATTCCGCCGGCGGGGCGCTTTGCGTGGCGGCGATTGCGGCAGGCGGCGCGGGAGAGTCGCTTGGAGTTGATTCGATCTGCGTCAGGGTCTGTCCGGCATCTGTTGCGCCGGCGGCCAAACCGGAATCCGTGGTTGCGGCTGTCGCTGCGAGCAGCGACGCGCTCAGCAGCGGCTGGGTCGGTGTCGTTCCGGCGACGACGGAAACCTGTGCGCCGCCGAACAGCTTTTCCAACGCTTGGGTGGCGATGGCTTTCGAGCCGAGACTGAAGGTCTGGTCGGGCGTGGGCGTGGCTTGCGGCATCGTCGCCGCAGGTCCCGATGCATCGGCGCTCGCTGTCGTCGCGGCCTGGACGACCTGCGCCGGTGCGTCGCCGTTCTGCGCGGCAAGTTCGATCGCCGGAGTGCCGGCTATGCCTGGCGTTCCAGCCTGGTCGCTAGCGCCGCCGGCCGGTGTCGCCGCGGGCGCGGTCGTCGTGACCGCAGGTTCGGCGCTGGGCTGGGCGATCTGAACCGCCTGTTGCAACAAAGCGAGCAACAACGAAGCGGGATCCATGTCGGTAGGTTGGCTGCCCGTCGCCGGATCGACGACGCCGCCTTGTGCTGGCTCCGCGTTGACGACGATGCTGCTGGTGATGACTGGAGCAATGGCGACAATCGCCGGCGGCGTTTGATCGTTTGCGCTAGCCGCGACCGGCTGAACGCAATTCTGCGCGGTCGAACTCGCGTCATTGACTTCCTTGCCGTGATTTTCGCTCGAAGCGGAACCGTCGCTTGCGGCGTTGCGCGCGTCGCACTTTCCGTCAGGAGTGCCAGGCGAGGGTTGAGCGGCTGCGGCGGAGGTCTGGTCGGTCGTGCTCGCGGATTCAGGGCCGGAAGATGCGGGGCTGGCCGATCCGGGGCCGGCAGGTGCCGGGCTCGACGATGCGGCGCCCGCCGGTCCTGCCGGCGAAGACGCAGCCGCCTGGTGCGTCGCATGACAAGGGGCATTGCCGTCGTTCGCGGCGCCATCGCTCGCGTTACTGGTCAGAAAACTGACGAAGGCGGCGCTGGCGGAATCCGAAATAGGCAGCGAAGCTCGCGCCTTGGTGGCATTCGCAACGATAGCGTTGACGTCCATGAAAAAATTGCTCGCGCGATGTCGACTGCGTCCATCTAGCAAGCCGTGGGCCAGCCGCGCCCGCGACGGAAAAGTCCAGCATTGCCGCGACATGGCGGGCGGGCGGGCACCGAAGGTCCGCCGGAAGCGGCAGAACCTGCCGGGCCTGCCTGCAACGTTTTTGCCGAGCCGCCAGCCGTCCGCGCTTAACCGAAACTTAAGCAAGATTTGGTTTCGTGCAGTCCAAGGAACGGAAGGATGGCGGAATGTCTGTCATGGCGAACCCGAAGAAATTGAGCCCCTACGCGGCCGGTCTTGCGGCCTACAACGCCGACAACATGTCCGATGCAATCTTCCATTGGACCAAGGCGGCGGGCGACGGCGACGCGGAGGCGCAATTTCAGCTTGGGCTGATGCACGCGAACGGCACCGGCACGGAACAGGATTTTGTCAAGGCGCTGGACTTGTTCGCCAAATCAGCAGCGCAAGGCCACGTGGAGGGCCAATACAGCCTTGGCGTACTCTACGGCGTCGGTCTCGGCACAGCCGTGGATTTGGCCGAAGCCGCATATTGGTACACCAAGTCCGCCGACCAGGGTCATACGGCGGCGCTCTGCAACCTCGCCGGCCTCTACGAGCGGGGCCACGGCGTCACCCAGGATTTCATGAAAGCGGTCGATCTTTACAGCGACGCGGCGCAACGCGGCAACGTGATCGCAATCTACAATCTCGGCGTCATGGCGGAAAACGGCGTCGGCCTGGAACAGGATCACGCTCGCGCCATCGAATTCTACAAAGTCGCCGCCGACAACGGCCTCGCCGCGGCGCAGTACAATCTCGGCACCATGTTCGCGCAGGGCTTGGGCACGGCCGCGGACGTGGATAAGGCGAAGTTTTGGCTAGCCAAGGCGGCGGACCAGGGCCACAAGCTCGCGCGGAGCAACCTGGCCATCCTGAACGAGATGCGCGCCGCGTCCTGACGCGCGGCGGCGGTTTGCGGAGAGCCGTGCGCCGGATTGGCCTCCGGCTTGCAACGAACGACGCTGAACTTCGTCAGCGGACCGTTCGCAGCACATGTTGCAGTCGCAGAATAGCTTTTCAGGACATAAATTTAACGTGGATGCCGGGGCCTTCAGGCAACTAGGCACGAACTGCCTTACTGCTGCGGTCTTGGCATTTCCTGCCGATCGTTCCGGCGGGAGGCGCTAAGTCATGTCCCTCGAAGCTGTCCTCCAAAATGCCGTAAGCGGGCTCACGGTTGCGCAAACGGCGCTCCGCACGACGTCCAACAACATTTCGAACGTCAACACGCCCGGTTACACCCGCAAGGTCGTCGACCTGGAGAGCTCGGTCACCGGCGGCGTCGGCTCCGGCGTCCAGATCGCCGACATCAAACGCGTGGTCGACCAATTTCTGACCCAAGATCTGCAGGGCGTGACGTCGACGGCCTCACAATACCAGGCGACGAACACCCTGCAGGATCAGCTTCAAGCGTTGCTCGGCGATCCCAGCAGTTCGACGTCGCTCTCCGGCGAGCTGAACACCATGATGAACGGCTTGGCGGGCCTGTCGAACAATCCGACGTCCTCCACCAACCGGATCACGGCGATCGACGATATCCAGCAATTCGGCGACTCGCTGTCGGGCCTTGCCCAGCAGGTGCAGACGCTTCGCGGCTCCGCCGACCTGCAAATCCAGCAGAGCATCCAGTCGGTCAACAACGACTTGCAGAGCATCTATTCACTCAATGCGGCGATTCAGCAGCTGAGCATCGGCGGGCAAAGCACGGGCGAGCTCGAGGACCAGCGCCAGCAGGCTATCTCCGATCTGGCGAAGCACATCGATATCCAGACCTTTTCGCTGTCGGGCGGCGGCGTCGGCGTATCGACGGTGTCGGGCCTGACGCTGCTCGACGATACGCCGCGGCAGCTCGTTTACACGTCGCCCGGAACGGTCGCGTCGGGCACGACGTTTCCCCAGATCACCGTCAATCACGTCAACACCATCACCGGCGCGGTCGATCCGAGCGGCATACCGTTGGACGGTCAGATTCGCAGCGGCGATTTGCGCGGCCTGCTGGATATGCGTGACACGTTTCTGCCGAATTTCGCCGACCAGCTCGGGCAGCTCGGCGCCAGCGTCGCGGATCAGCTCAACGCCGTCCACAACGGCAATTCGACCGTTCCCCCGCCGGCAGGCATGACCGGACGCAACACCGGCCTGACCGGCGGCGATTTGCAGGGCTTCACGGGTAAGACCACGTTCTATGCGTTCGATGCCAACAACAACGTGGTCGGTTCCGCGACCGTCAATTTCAGCGCACTGCCGGCCGGAACGACGCTCGCCAACGTCATCACCCAGGTCAACACGGCGCTCGCCGGTTCCGGAAGCCTGTCCCTGGTCAACGGCGTTTTGTCGTTCAACGCCGGCGCAGGCGCTACGGGTGTCGCCATCCAGGACGGCGCGCCGCCGTCGAGCCGCGGCGGGCGCGGATTCTCGCAGTTCTTCGGCATGAACGACTTGGTCCAGGCGCAGGCATACTCGAACTTCGACACCGGCCTGACCGCAACGTCCGTGCACAATTTCGCCGGCAAGGTGGCGCTGAAGCTTGTCGGCCCGAACAACGACGTGCCTAGCCAATTCACGCTCGACTTCAGCCAGCCGCCGCTGAACGGCGCCGGCTCCACCGTGACTGACGTCATCAATGCGCTGAATGCTCCGACGGCGCTCGGAAACTTCACCACCTTCTCGCTGGATCCAAACGGCGCGTTGGTTATGACGCCCAAGCCCGGATACGCGGGCTCCCGCATCGAGGTCGCAACCGACACAACGAATCGCGCCGGCACCGGCGTCACTTTCTCCAACTTCTTCGGCGTGGGCAGCCAGTATCTCTCCAACGCCGCACTGAGCTTTTCGGTGAAGAGCAATATCGCCGCCGATCCGTCGCAGCTCGCATTGGCGCAAGTGGACCCTGCGGGCACGCCGGCCCTGACCGTAGGCGATGCGCGCGGCGCATTGGCCTTGCAGGCTTTGGCGCAGAAGACAGTGACAATTCCGTCCGCGGGGACGCTGGCCGGCATCAGCAATACCCTCAGCACCTACGTGGCGCTCGTCGTTTCCGGCGCGGGCCGCGCCGCGGCGCAGGCTCAGACGCTGTCCAACGATCAGAATGCCCTGCAAACCGAATTGCAGAACCGTGTGGATTCCGTGTCGGGGGTCAACCTCGATGAAGAGCTCGCCAACATGGTAATCTTTCAGAACGCCTACAATGCATCGGCGCGCATCATCACCACGGCGCAGCAGCTCTTCACCGTCCTGATGAACATGTGATCGAGCAAGGTGACAGCATGAACCGGGTCAGCACGCTCAGCGAAAACCAGTTTCTGGTGAACACGCTGATGAACAATCAGCAACAGATGCAAGAAGCGCAGCAACAAGTTACGACCGGTCACAAATCGCAAGACTACAAGGGGATTGCCGACCAGGCCGAAGCATTGATCGGTTCGCAGAGCGTCGCGTCGCGCACCCAGCAATACATCTCCGGAAACAATCAGCTGAACTTGACGCTGCAGACCTACGACGCCACGACGCGCGGCCTGGCGAGCAACGCACAGGCGATCAAGGACGCGGTCATGCGGGCGATCAGCACCAACTCGTCTTCCGGACTGATCGATTCCGTCACCAATCTGTTGAGCCAGTCGCTCGGCCAGTTGAACACGCAGCTTAACGGGCAATACATCTACGGCGGGACACGGACCGATACGCCGCCTGTCAACATCACCACGCCGGCGCAGCTCGTCGCGATGGGACAGCCGCCATCGGCCGCCTTCAGCAACAATCAGCTTAAGCCGCAGGCGCAGGTCAACGACAACGTTACCATCACGTACGGACAATTGGCCAATCAGGTCGGGCAGCCGTTGCTGCAATCCATTCAGCGCATCCTCCAGTACAACAACGGCACTCTTGCCGGACCAAGCCCGCCCGGCCCAGGAACCCCGTTCTCCGATCCGATGACGCAGGCGCAGAAGGATTTTTTGACGGGAGAACTGTCGAGCTTGTCGGCGACGGTCAGCGGCTTGAACGCTGCGGCTACTCAGAACGGCGTGCTGCAGCAGCAGCTCGACAACGTTCAGCAGCAGAATCAAAGCCAGTTGACCACGGTCAACTCCTTCATCTCCGATGTTCAGGATGCGGATGCGGCGCAGGCAATCACGAAGCTGAACCAGGACCAGCTGGCGCTGCAAGCCTCATATCACGTGGTGGCGCAGCTGGGTAAGCTCAGCCTGGCGAATTTCCTGTAAGCCGCGGGCGGCGGCCTGTTAGCCGCCGATTTCGATATCACGTGGGGCGCGGCCATCGGCGTAGTTTTCCCACATGGCGATATAGGCTGCCTCGAGATCGCGGCGGTAGCCATCGGAATCGAACAGCCGGCAGCGGGTCCGTTCGCGCCACAGCTTTTGCCTGATTGACCCGAGTTGTTCGGGGTCTTTGGCAAGTTCGACCGCGCGCCGTTCGAACTCGTCGAAATCCGACAGGATCAGCTCCGGCATGTTCGCCGCGTGGCACAACGTGGCGCCGAGCCGCGCCGCCGGACTTGCGCCGGCGACCGTCAGGATGGGCAACCCGGCCCAAAGCGCGTCGACGGTCGTCACGCCGCCGCCATGGAAGCGGTTGTCGAGGGCGAGATCGGCCAAAGCGAGACGCCTCAAGTGCTTGGAATGTTCGAGCAGCTTGGCGAAGACGAGCCGCGAACCGTCGATGCCGCGCCTTTCCGCCTCGTGTCGCAGGTTGTCCCGGGTGGCGTGCATCCAGTCACCAAGCCAGAGGACCGAATTCGGGACATTGCCCAGGATGCGCATCCAGATGTCGAAGATGCCGGGCTCGAATTTGCACGGATGATTGAAATTGGCGAACACGAAGCCGTCTTCGGGCAATGCGAAATCGGCCCTCGACGGCGTCTCATCCGAGATATCGGCCCGGCGCGTCGCCATGAAGCTGCCCGGCAGGTAGACCAGCCGCTCCGTGCAATAGGCCTTCCATTCGGGCGGTATGAATCGCTTGTCGGTAATCAGGTACTGGATGAATTTGCTGCCCGATGTGAGCGAATAGCCGAGGTAGTGCGCCTGCACCGGCGCTGGTTGCAACGCCAGCACTTCAAGCCAATTCACTGAAGTGTGGCCGGTGGTGTCGATCAGGAGGTCGATTCCATCCGAATAGATTCGTTGCGCGGCGATTTCCGGCGCCACCTTCACCAGGTCGGTGAAATGATCGAAGTGCTTGCGGAATGCGACGCTGAAGGGAACCTTGTCGCAAGCCATCAGCGAATAGCCGAAAAGCTCGAAGCGCGTGCGGTCGTGGCGCTGCACCACCGGCTCCAGCACCAGCGGCATGCTTTGCCGCGTGGTGTAGGGCAGGAGGTAGCCGACCCGGATCCGATCCCGCCGCTTCGGCGCAAATTTGAATTGGCTGCGCG
>DASQHM010000205.1:0-28172 GCA_035632095.1 Candidatus Cybelea sp.
TTCGACGATGCGCTGGCGCGTGCGGAAGCGGCGTTCGCGCCGCCGCGGCCGGATCAGGCCGTGTTGGATTCCCGTTCCAAGCATCTGCGCAGGTTGGCGGTGAACGGCCTGAAAGGCGGCAACCGCGGCCATCTCGGCTCGGCCTTCTCCGCGATCGAAATTCTGCGCGTGCTCTACGACGAGGTGCTGCGCTTCAACCCGCGCAATCCGAAATGGGAGGAGCGCGACCGCTGCATCCTGTCCAAGGGTCACGGCTGTCTCGGTCTCTATGCCGTGCTGGCTGACAAGGGTTTCTTCCCAGTCGGCGAACTCGACCGGTTCTGCCATTTCGACGGAATCCTCGGCGGCCACCCCGATGCCGGAAAGGTGCCGGGCGTCGAGGCATCCACCGGCGCTCTAGGCCACGGGCCGTCCATCGCCGTCGGCATGGCGCTGTCACTGCGCTTGAAACGAAGCGCATCTCGCGTCTTCGTCGTCACCGGCGACGGGGAGATCAACGAGGGTTCGGTTTGGGAAGCCGCCATGGCTGCGTCCAAGCATCGACTCGACAACCTCACGATCATCGTCGACTACAACAAGCACCAATCCTACGCCTCCACGGCGGAAGTGCAGGATCTGGAGCCGTTGGCCGACAAGTGGCGGGCTTTCGGATTTGCGGTGCGCGAGGTCGACGGCCACGATGTGCCGGCATTGCGTCGCGCCTTTTCCGCGCTCCCCTTCGCGCAAGGCTACCGCCCAAGCGCCATCATCGCCCATACCGTGAAAGGCAAAGGCGTGTCGTTCGCGGAGAACAACATGAAGTGGCACCACAAATCGAACATCCCGGCCGCCGAGCTCGCCGCCGTGTACCGCGAACTGGAGGATTGAGGCATGCGCAAGACAAGCCTCGACGGCGTGTACGAGCTGGCAAAACGCGACCCGCGCGTCGTTTTCGTCGGTTCGGATTTGGGCGTCGGCACACTGGACGAATTCCGCAATGAAATGCCCGAGCGCTTCTTCATGGAGGGCGTGAGCGAGCAGAACATCATCGGCCTTGCGGCGGGTCTCGCCATGGAAGGCTTCATTCCCTACGTCAACACCATCGCCACGTTCCTGACGCGCCGCTGCTTCGAACAGGTGGCGGTCGATCTTTGCCTGCACAACCTGCCTGTCCGCCTGATCGCCAACGGCGGCGGCGTGGTGTATGCGCCGCTCGGGCCGACGCACCTCGCCATCGAGGACATGGCGATCCTGCGCGCCTTGCCGAACATGACGATCGTCGCGCCGGTCGATGCCGAAGAAATGCGGCGCTTCATTCCGAAGACGTTGGATTGGCCGGGACCGGTCTACATCCGGCTCGCCAAGGGCGGTGATCCGGTGGTGTCGCGCGCCGAGAACGGCTTCGAGATCGGCAAGGCCATCGCGATGCGCCCGCCCGGCCGGTTCCTGTTCATCGGCACCGGCGTGATGACGGAACGGTCGTTGAAGGCGGCCGACCTGCTGTCCAAGCGCGGCATCGATTGCGGCGTTCTGCACATGCATACGGTCAAGCCGCTCGACGAGGCGGCCGTGCTCGGCGCGGCGGCCAAGGCGCAAGCCATCATCACGGTCGAGGAACACACGCTGATCGGCGGTCTCGGCAGCGCCGTGGCCGATCTGCTGGTGGACAAGCTACAGGGCCGCGCGCCGGCGTTGCTCCGCCTCGGCATTCCGGACCGCTTCTCCGACAAATACGGCACGCAAGACGATCTGCTGCGCCACTACGGGCTCATGCCGGACCAAATTGCCGATGCCGTCCTCAAGATCGCCATGAGGAGCGCCGCATGAGCGTGCTTCCCGATCAGCCACTGACCGGCTTTCTCGACGGCGACGCGGCGGTCCTGACCAAGCAGTTCCTGGCGGCGGGCCATGTGATCGTGCCGGTGGAGGATCTGCCGGGCCTGAAGCGGCTGCGCAATGCCATGGCCGGTATCGCGGCCGAACAGCTCAAGCTGCCGACGCCGGAGGATGCGGGCGCGTTCCTCAACGGCGTTCATCGCCAGGTGAGCGTCGAGAAACTGAACGACCTCCGCCTCGCCACCATCAACGCTACCAACGCGCTGCCCTGGGTGCGTAAAACCTATTATGCGCTGGCGCGGAACGCGCTCGATTGCCTGGTCGGCAACGAGTTGGTGATGCAGCGCCGCCTCAATCTCTCGATTCAGCTTCCCAACGACGACAGCTCGTTGCTGGCGGTGCACGCGGACTCGTGGGACGGCGATTCGCCGTTCGAAGTGGTGGCCTGGCTGCCGCTGGTCGATTGCTACAAGACCAAGAGCATGTATCTGCTGCACCCTGAGAAGGGCGCCGCAATCGAGGCCGAATTCGGCCGCTTCCAGGACAAAAGCGAGGCGGAGCTGTTCGAGGCCATCGAATCCGATCTGCAATGGCTCACGGTTCCGTTCGGCAGCATCCTGCTGTTCAGCCAGAACCTCATGCACGGCAACGTAGTCAACCGCGAGCCGGAGACGCGCTGGTCCATGAACTGCCGGTTCAAGAGCCTGTTCAGTCCCTATGCCGGCAAGCGCCTCGGCGAATTCTTCGAGCCGATCACCATTCGGGCCGCGTCCCGCCTCGGGATGGCCTATAAATTTCCCGAGGGACTGCATGAGTAACCGCTTCGGCTATCGCGGGTACATCGCGAGCCGCCCGGTGCGCGGCCTGCTGCAGCCCCAGCACGTGCAGAACCTCGTGGTGCGCGACTACGCGCAACGCAGCAAGCTGCCCTATCTGCTGAGCGCCACCGAATACGCCATGCCGGGTTGCTACATGGTGCTGGAATCGGTGATGCGCGAGTTGAAGCACCTGCATGGCGTGATCTGCTACAGCCTGTTCATGCTGCCGGAGCGCGCTCTGCGGCGCCGCGAGATCTACGGCCGCCTGTTCGACGCCGGATGCACGCTGCACGGCGCGCTCGAAGGCATGGCAGTCAAGGGCCCGGACGACGTTGCCATGCTGGAGGACATCTTCATGGTGGATCGCTTCGCCGCCAAATCCCTGCCGGCGGGATGGTAGCGCCGTGAGCGCTGTCGACTTCATCACCAAGGTTCATACGTCGACCAAGCGCGACTATGTGCAGCGCGTGGTCGAGCACGACAAGGCCACGTGCGCCGAGATCGCCGCGCAATTCGGCTACGACTATTGGGACGGCGACCGCCGCTATGGTTTCGGCGGCTATCGCTACGACGGCCGCTGGCGACCCATCGCCGAGGAGATGATCCGGCACTATGGCCTCAAGGCCGACGCCCGCATCCTCGATATCGGGTGCGGCAAGGGCTTTTTGCTCCATGAATTCAAGCAGTTGCTGCCTCGCTCCGAGGTCCGCGGCATCGACGTCTCGGCCTATGCCATCGAGCACGCCAAGGACGAGGCGCGGCCGCACCTGCAACTCGGCAACGCCAACAAGCTGCCGTTCGCCGACAAGAGCTTCGACTTCGTGGTCTCCATCAACACGTTTCACAATCTCTACGCCTACGACCTGCATGCGGCGCTGAAGGAAATGCAGCGCGTCGGGCGCGGCGCAAAGTATTTGACCGTCGAGGCCTATCGCAACGAGCGCGAGAAGGCGAATTTGATGTACTGGCAGCTCACCTGCCGCGCCTTCATGACTCCGGCCGAATGGGAATGGACGTTCGCGCAAGCCGGCTACGACGGTGACTACGGCTTTATCTTTTTCGAATAGCGAGGCCCGGCCATGACCACCGCACGCACCAAGGAAAAGCAATACGAGGATTGCCTCGTGGTCGACGAGACGGCGGGCCGCGCGCGGCTCGGCGTCATGAGCAACCAGGTTTGGCACGACGATCCGAAGCGGCTTGCGTTCGTGTTGGCGCGCTACAAATTCGTCGCCAAGATGCTGAGCGGATTGCCGCGCGTTCTCGAAGTCGGCTGCGCCGACGCCTTCGCCACGCGCATCGTGCAGGCCGAGGTCGGCTTCGTCACGGCGACCGATCTCGATCCCGTATTCATCGCCGACGCCCGCACACGGCTCGATCCCAAGTGGCCCATGGACCTTGCGGTCCACGACATGCTCGAGGCGCCCATGCCGGGCGGCTTCGACGGGGTCTACTGCCTGGACGTGCTTGAGCATATCGACGCCAAGCGCGAAACGCGGTTCGTCGGCAACCTGGCGCAGTCCATCAAGGCGCAAGGCGTGTGCATTGTGGGCATGCCGTCACTGTCCAGCCAGGCCCATGCGTCGCCGCAGAGCAAAATCGGGCATATCAACTGCAAGTCGGCGCCCGATCTGAAAAAGCTCATGCGGCAGCACTTCCACAACGTCTTCGTCTTCTCCATGAATGACGAAGTGGTGCATACGGGCTTTTACCCGATGGCGCACTACTACTTCGCGCTCTGCTGCGGCCGCAAGGCCGCCTGACCTTCCGCGAAACTCCGGATCGGCCCGATGCCGGCAAAGGCTCCAGTCCTGGTGGTCGGCGGCGACGGACTGATCGGCCGCGCGCTGGTGCGCGACCTGCGCGCACGGGGGCATGAGGTCATCGCCACCAGCCGGCGCCCCGGGTCGGGCGCTCTTGTTCTCGATCTCGCCGAACCCGCGTCGTGGCCCGTTTTGCCGGCTGTCTCGGCCGCGGTCATCGTCTCCGCGGTGGCGCGTCTCAACGATTGCGAACGCGATCCGCAAGCGGCGCACCGGGTCAATGCGGCGGCCCCGGCGCTGTTGGCCGAGCGGTTTGCCGCACGCGGGGTCCAAAGTCTCCTGCTTTCGACCGACAAGGTATTCGACGGCACGCGGGCAATGCGCGGGCGCGACGACGCGCACTGCCCATTGACCGAATACGGCCGGCAAAAGGCATGGGCCGAGCGGGCGGTCCTGCGGGCGGGCGGCGGCGTGCTCCGGCTTTCCAAAGTTCTATCGCCCGAGCTCGATCTGTTGCGGGTTTGGCGAGTGCAGCTGCTTGCCGGGCAGCCGATCGCGCCGTTTCACGACATGTGGTTGGCGCCGGTTACCGTGGAGATGGTATGCGGGCTGGCCGCACGGCTGATCGCCCGCGGCGCGCGGGGCATCTATCACTGTACGGGCGCCGAAGACCTGAGCTATGTCGAATTGGCGCGTGCGCTCGCTCGAGCGATCGGTGCGGATGAAGCGCTGATGCAGCCTAAATCGGCCGCCGGTGTCATCCCGCCGGCCATGCGCGTGCGCCATTCCACGCTCGAGATGCGCGGCGAGGCCGAAGGTCTGCCCAACCCCGAATTCGAGACCGTGGTCGGAGCGATCGTCGCGCGATTGGCGAAGGCCGCCTAGTCCGCTGCGGCGCAGGCGCCGACGTCTGTCTCGATCGGGACGGTGCGCGGCGGCAGCGCCGGCACCTCAATTGCCTCCGGCGCCAGGCCATCGATCCAGCGCTGATACATGATGCGGTAGGCGCTTTCCAGATGGCGCGTCAGCCGCTCGGTATCGAACAGCGGCTTGACGTCACGGTTCGCGGCCAGGCGCCGCTTTACCTCGGCAAGCCGCTCCGGCTCGGTGGCGAGTCCGTAGGCGAGGGCTTCGTAGGCATCGATGCTGTCGGCGACCAGTTCGGGCAACCCGATGGCGGTCAGGAGCGTGGCGCCGTTGCGCGACGGCGGGCTTTCGCCGGCGACGGTGACCACGGGCACGCCGACCCAAAGCGCATCGGTTGTGGTGACGCCGCCGCCGTGGTGGAGCGAATCCAGCGCCAGGTCGACAAGCTTCTGGCGCGCAAGATGCCGCCTGTGCGGCAGTTTATCGGAGAAGATCAGGCGCTTCGGGTCGACGCCGCGCGCTTCCGCCTCGCGGCGCAGATTGTGTTCGCTGGTCGGCGTGCCGCGAATGAACCATAGGACGCTGCCCGGCACGCGCTTCAACAGCCGCATCCAGATGCCGAACAGCCGCGGCTCGAACTTGTAGTGCGCGTTGAAGTTGCCGAACACGAAGCCGGTTTCCGGCAAACCGAATTCGGACCGCGGCGGCACTTCGGCCGCCACGTCGGCGCGCGTCGTCGCCATGAACGTATCGGGCAGATAGACCAGCTTTTCGCTGAAGTACCGATCCATGCCCGGCGCGATCTGCCGATGGTCGGTGATGAGATACTGCATAATGTCGCCGCCGATGGTCGACGAATAGCCGAGATAATGCGCGCGGATCGGCGCCGGCCTGAGCGCGAAGATTTCCGGCCGCGCGAAGCGCGTATGCCCAGCCAGGTCGATCAGGATGTTCACGCCGTCGGCATTGATTTGCGACGCCGCATCCTGAAAGGACAGCGCGCTCACGTCGTGGAACTTGTCGAAGCGGCGGCGAAGCTGCTCGGTCACATCGTCGGAGCCGACCGGAGAAAGCGCGTATCCATAAATCGCGAAATCGCGCCGGTCATGCGCTTCAAGCAGGCCACGAAACGCCGTCGCCACGCTGTGATGGCGGTAGTCCGGCGACACATAGCCGACGCGGATTCGTTTGTCGGGCGAGGGCACGTGCCGGAACACCAGCTTGTCGCGCATCTCGACCACATTGCGGACGGCCGTCTGCGACATGTAGTTGGCGACCCGCAGGCGCAAATCCATGGGCGCGGACGTACCCATCAATCCGAACCCCGAAACGCTGATCGGCGCGCCGGACAGCAGTTCCTCCTCGGTGTTGGCCAGCATCTTGGCGATCATGGCGTCCAGGTTCGACCAGCTGCATTGCTGCATCAATGCGTGGCAGAGATAGGGATAGACGGCGTTGTAGTCGGGCCTGATCTTGAGCGCATGCTTGAAGACGCCGACCGATTCGTCGTAGCGGCCGATCAACTGCAGCGCGCCGCCAAGGTTGAAATAGGCCGGCGAACGGTTCGGCTCCTTGGCGACCACGTCGCGGTAGAGCCGGATCGCCTCGCCGAAATTGCCCGTCGATTGGTACGAAATGGCCAGATTGTTCATGGCCTCCGGATGGCCGGCCTGCACCGCCAGGGCCCGCTGAAACGCGGCGATCGCTTCCTGGTGCCGGCACTGCGCCTGCAGGACCAGTCCCACATTGTTGTGGGCATCGGCCGTATCGGGCGAAAGTTCGATGCCGGCGTTCAGCGCCGCGAGGCCTTCGTCGAAGCGGCCTAGCCCGCGCAGCACGTTTCCGAGGTTGATGAAACCGATGGCGAAGGTCGGGTCGTGCTTTACGGCCGTGCGATAGGCCTCCGCCGCTTCCTTCGGCCGGTTCAGTTGACTTAGCGCGTTGCCGAGATTGTTCCAGGCGAAGGTGAAATCGGGCCGCAACGCGAGGGCGCGGTGGAGGGCGGCCACGGCTTCCTCGGGTTTGTCCAAGGCCAAGAGCACGCTGCCGAGATTGGTGAACAGCTCCGGCACGGCCGGATTGATGGCGATGGCGCGTTCGAAATGCGCAGCCGCGTCGGCGTATTCCTGGCGCGATTGATGAATGTTTCCGAGATGGAACTCGGTCTCGGCGTCGTTCGGATCGATGCTGCGGGCACGCTCCAGCAGCGCCAGCGCCATCCGCCAGCGGCCGCGGAGATTGAGCAGATTGGCGAGGCCGCGATAGGCTTCGACGTAGTCCGGGTTCAGACGGAGCGCCCGACGAAGGTGCAGCACGGCGTCTGAGCGTCGGCCGATTTTTTCCAGGACCAACGCGAGATTGTAGTGGCCTTGCGACCATTCCGGATTGAGCGCGAGCGCAATGCGAAGCCGCTTCAGCGCGCCCTCATGATCGCCGAGCGCTCCGAGTATGTTGGCAAGGTTGCCCAGCGCCTCGATATTGTCGGGTTCGGCCGTGACGACATGCTCGAAGCAGCTTCTGGCTTCCTCCGCCCGGCCGAGATTCCAATACGCAGTACCGAGGCCGAGCCGCGCGGCGTTGAGCTGCGGTTCGAGATCGAGCGCGCGCTGCAAATGCACGATGGCTTCTTCCGCCCGGTTCAGCCGAATCTGAATGCTGCCGAGATTGGCAAGGCACGCGGCATAGTCGGGCCGTGCGCGCAAGGCACGGAGATAGAAGCCTTCCGCGGCCGCGGGGTCGTTCTTGGCCGCGGCAATGTTGCCGAGGTTCGATAGCGTGTCGGGATCCTCCGGCGCGAGGGCCAGGACTTGCCGGTAGAGCGCCGTCGCCTGATCCAGCTGACCTGTTTGCGATGCCAGGGCCGCCAGATTGAACAGGGAGCCCTTGTGGGTGGGGTGGGTGGCAAGCACGCGCCGATAGAAGCTGGCGGCCTCGGCGAGGCGTCCGGCGCGATGATGTTGCAGGGCTGCGGCAAAGATCGCCGTTGCGGCATCGGGGGTTACGGACATGCACCGATCCTGCCCTAGCACAGTTAAAGGAGCGTTTAGACTTTGCCGGCGCGCACCGCGCGCATGCGTCGGCTCCTCGAGGCGGCGCATTTCAGTGCAGGTCAACTTTGCCGCCGGTCCCGGCAGGAACTGCGCAAAATGGCAAGTCTTGCCCAGCGGATCGATGGCAGAGCAGCCATGTTTGGGGGCTCCGCCGGCGTCTTGGTAAAGACAATTTATCTATGTATATCAATAAGATAATCAATGCGCGGCGAGCACGCGGCGCGGCTTGGCACGGGCGTTGCCATAGTCCGATTAGCCGAACGCTTTCCGCCGACAGAAGGCGACCCCTGCGAAGGCAGCGGATGAGGAGACAGAACGATGAGCCTTTCAATCAATACCAACACAGCGGCCGCCTTGGCGCTGGAACAGTTGAACACGACGAACTCGCAGCTGAACAAGACGCAGCTTGCGGTCGCCACGGGCTTGAAGGTCAACGGACCGAAAGACGATCCGTCGGCCTATGCGATTGCGCAAAACCTGCGCGGTCAGGTGGCCGGTACCCAGGCGGTGAAAATCTCGCTTTCGACCGGCGGTTCCGAGGTGAACGTGGCCATCAACGCCGGCCAGTCGATCGCCGACCTGCTCACGCAGGCAAAAGCCAAGATCGTGCAGGCGAACCAGAACGGCCTGGATCCGGTGTCGCGTACCGCCTTGCACAATGACTACGCAACCATCACCCAGCAGATCGATACGATCGTAGCCACCGCGTCGTTCAACGGCACGAACCTGATCTGCTCGGGTGCCACCGGCATCAGCGTGCTCAGCACCGTGGACGGCAGCGTCATCACGGTGAGCGCACAAGGCTTGACCACGTCGGCGCTGGCCATCAGTTCCGCCAACCTGACGACGTCGGCCGGCGCGCTCTTGGCTCTCACCGCGATCAATACCGCCATCACTCAGGTGTCCAACTCGCTCGCGGCGCTCGGCGCATCCGCTTCGCAAATCCAGATGCAGAGCGATTTCGCGACCAAGCTCATCGACATCCTGAACCAGGGCGTCGGTGATCTGGTTGACGCCGATATGGCCCAGGAAAGCGCCAGTTTGCAGGCCTTGCAGGTCAAGCAACAGCTCGGCGTGCAGGCGCTATCGATTGCGAACCAGGCGCCCCAGGCGATCCTGTCGCTGTTCCGCTAACCGCATAACCGGGAACGGGGCCGAGAAACGGCCCCGAAACGCCGATGGCACTCAAGATCACGCTAAAACCGGGCGAAAAGTTCGTAATCAACGGGGCCGTGCTGGTCAACGGCGACCGGCGCGCCAACCTCGTCATTCAAAACAAGGTCTCGATCCTGCGCGAGCGAGACATCATGCAGCCCGAGGAAGCGGATACGCCGGTCAAGCGCATCTATTTCCCGGTGATGATGATGTACCTGGACGAGCGGAACCACAAAGAGCTTTACGCCGAGTTCGTGCAGCGCATCACCGAATTCATGAACGCCGTTTCCAATGCCGAGGCGTTGCAGAGTTGCGTCAGCATCATTCAGTCGGTCAATGCGGGCGAATACTACCGAGCCTTGCTGGCGTGCAAGAAGCTTTTGCCCTTCGAGAAGGAAAGGTTGAACTATGACCCTGGCAAAATATAAGGCCGCGCAGAGCACCACCGAAGATCCGCGGAACACCGAGTACCGGCTGTTCGCGCAGGTGACGCGCTCGCTGATGGAGATCGGCAAGGACATCGACGTCAAGGCGCAGGAGGCGTTGTACTGGAATCAGCGCCTCTGGATCGCCTTGCAGACGGACCTGGCCGATGAAGGCAACAAGCTGCCCGAGGCGCTCAAGGCGCAGCTCATCTCGCTCGCGATCTGGGTCGACAAATACACCTTAAACGTCGTCAAGGGCGAGGCGGAGGTGAAGCCGCTGATCGAGGTAAACCGCTCGATCATGGAAGGCCTTGCGCAGGCCGCTTAGGTCACTGGCCGCCGCTGCCGCACCACGTTCGACACAGTCTGTGTCAATCTTGCGGCAAAAACTTCCAGGCAAATTCTGCCGGCCCGGCAATTCCTACCCGTTCCTGGCCATTCCGAGCGTGGTGAACGCCAGGTAAAATCTGCCTATTTCAAGGTCTTAACAACTCGCAAATCGCACGGCGCGATGGCATGAGGGTTGCTTCTTCCGACGTGGGGCAAAACGCCCCGCCAGCAAAACGCTGGGCTATCCGTCAGAAGAAGGAGCAGTCTCCATGTCGCTTACCAACTCCATTAACACCAACGTCAGTGCGGCGCTCGCTCTGGAGCAGTTGAACCAGACGCGTACTCAATTGAGCGCCACGCAGCTCGCGGTCACGACCGGCCTCAAGGTCAACGGCCCGCAAGACGACGCTTCCAGCTTTGCCATCGCGTTGAACCTGAAAGGCACCATCGCGGGCGATAGCGCGGTGCAGACCGCTCTTGCCACCGGCGAGTCCACGGTGAACGTTGCGGTCAACGCCGGTCAGTCGATCGCCGACCTGCTCACGCAGGCCAAGGCGAAGATCGTCGAAGCCAACCAGAGCGGCCTCGACGCCACGTCGCGTACCGCGCTGCACAACGACTTCGCGGCGCTCCGTAGCCAGATCGACACGATCGTTGCTACTGCTTCGTTCAACGGCGCCAACCTGTTGCAGTCCGGCGCCACCACGCTGAACGTTCTCAGCACCGCCGACGGCAGCGTGATCGCCGTCAGCGCCCAGGGCCTCACCACGTCGGCCCTCGGCATCAGCGCTGCGGACCTGACCACTTCGGGCAGCTCGACTGCCGCTCTGGCGGCCATCAATACGGCCATCACGACGGTGTCGAACGCCCTGGCGGCTCTTGGTTCGTCCGTCAGCCGTATTACGATTCAGAGCTCCTTCACCGGCAAGTTGATCGATACGCTGAATGCCGGCGTTGGCAACCTGATCGACGCTGACATGGCGCAGCAAAGTGCTCAGTTGCAGGCTCTGCAGATCAAGCAGCAGTTGGGTGTTCAGGCGCTCGCCATCGCCAACACCGGCCCGCAGGCTCTGTTGTCGCTGTTCCGTTAATTGCCGCAAGGACGGGAGGCGGGGCGAAAGCCTCGTCTCCCAACCTTCCGGATATTCAGTTCGACGGAGGCGTCACGGCGGTGGAAAGTTTCCCGTCCGCTTGAGCCGTGGCGCGGCAGCCTTTGATGGGATGATGCATGTCGTTGCAGAAATATCAGGCCGTGCAGCGCACGACCGAGCACCCCCGGCACACCGAATATCGCCTATTCGCGCAGGTGACCCGCGCCTTGATGGATAGCAAGGACAAGTCCGGCCCGCAGCGCATCGACGCTTTGGACTGGAACCGGCGCATGTGGCTCACGCTGCAATCGGATTTGGCGGATGACCGCAACAAGCTGCCGACGCAGCTCAAGGCGAGTCTGATCTCGCTGTCGATTTGGGTCGACAAGCACACGAGCAAGGCGATGACCGGAAATCTGCCGGTCGAGCCGCTGATCGCGATCAACCGATCGATCATGGAGGGGTTGGCTAGCGCCAATGCCGGCGCGCGTACCGTGAGCCGAAGCGCAGCCTGAGGCTTACGTTTTAGTCGGACGCTGAAGCGGGCGGCGGGCCCCAGACCCGCCGCCCGTTGCTTTTTCGGCGTTTCAGCGAACCTGTTCGCCGTGCAGTTCCGCTTTGAAGCTGTCGGTGGATTCGAAAGCGACATCGACCTTCTTGCCGTCGAACCGAAGCGTCCAGACTTGCGTTTCCCCATGCCCCAGGATCCGGCGCTCGACGGCGAAGGTGCGCTCGTTCAGCCAGCGCCCCTTGACGGCGTTGACGCCGTAGTTGGCCGGCGGACTCTTGCGGAATATCCCGTGGAGTCCCATGAGGCCCGAAAATCGTTCGGTCGGCCGGTCCGGTTTCCCGGTCTCGGTGGTGATTTCCCAGGACGGGTTCGGGCCGGCAAGGTTCATGCTGAAGGTCTTAACGCGCAGCACGTTACCCGCGAACTGGTAGGTCTTCCCCGATATCGCCTTCGCCAGTCGTGGTGTCTTGCCGACGGGAGATCGCCGTTGCATGGCGGCCGCATGAATCGATGCGGCAAGCAGCGAGCGCGCGATTGGATCGGCGGGCAACGGCTTGTCCGACTTGGCCGCGGCGGAAATGTCGTCGATCAGCCGGGCCAGCGGATAGTGCTCGTAGTCCGGCATTATTCCGGTCATGACGCAGACGATGTCCAAGCTTGGAATCACCAGGATCAATTGCGAGTGACGGCCGAGCGCCATGTAGGCTCCCTTTTCCGGAAGCGACCACCACAGGTTGGCGTAGTGCAACCCGAAGGTCGCGGGCACTTTGCCGTCCTTCGCCCGATCGACCCACGCCGACGGGATGATCTGCTTGCCGTTCCACATGCCGTTGCGAAGGTAGAGGTAGCCAATTCGCGCCATGTCTCGGGGCGTCAGGAACAGCCCGCTTTCGCCATTCGTCACGCCTTGAGCATCGACGCGCCCCCAGCGTGCGCTCGAAATGTCCAGCGGCTTGAACAGTTCGTCCTTCGCGAAATCGAATGCGCATCGTCCGGTCTTCTTGGTAATCAGGGCCGACAGGACGTAAGGATTGCCGCCGTTGTAAGTGAACCGGGATCCCGGCGAGCTGGACATCGGCTGGTCGAGCACGAACTTGGTCCGATCCGGGCTGCGGAACATCCGCATGATGGTTTCGTCGGGGGTATACGCCTTCTCCGTCCACTCGATGCCCGACGTCATATCCAACAGGGTCTGGACCGTCATCGCCTTCTTGTTGTCGTCGACGTTCGAAATCTGCTTGTCGGAAAACAAATCCACGATCGGATGATCGACGCTGTCCAGCAGGCCATGCTGGATTTCAATGGCCGTCAAGGTGCCGATGACGCTCTTCGTCACCGATCTCAGATCGTGCCGGAGACCGGGCGCATAGGGGGCGTAGTAGGCCTCGGCGACGATCTTTCCGTGCCGGACGATCAATAGACTGTCCTGCTTGTAGCCTCCGACGGTATCCACGAGACGGGCCAGGCTGCCCGAGTCCATCCCTTGCGCCTCGGGCGTGGAAACCGCCCAGGTTTTCGCCGGCCAGACCGTGCTCGGCGGAGCTTGCGTATCGGACGTGCCGGCGAACCCTTGGAGCGCGGCAAGACACTGAAACCCCGCCAGCAGCGCTGCCGCCGTCACGTTCCTGACATGCATGCGGGTATTCTCCAATCAACGTTTGGGCGTTGACGCGGGTAGGCAGCCGTTTCTGCGAATTTGGACCTTTGCCGCGCCGCGCACAAGGCGCGGGAGCCTAGGTGATCGACGCGCCGTTCTATGCCGCGCGCCTCGCTTCGCTCGCTCATCGCGTGACCGGCGGCGCCCGCCGGCGAGACGACGCCGCGCGCGTCTTGCGAGAACTAAAACGAGACTCTTGACCGCATTGTGGGCCTCTAGATTCGTCCGAAAAGCTGTGCTGCCGGCGCGTCGCGCGCTAGGCTTGCGGGAACGACAAAACCGAAGGGGGGCCGCAATGGCGAACTTTGTTCTGGTGCATGGCGCCTGGCACGGCGGCTGGTGCTATCGCGATACGGCCAAGGCGCTTCGCGCCATGGGACATGCGGTGTTCACGCCGACGCATACCGGCGTCGGCGAGCGCGCCCATCAGGCGAGTGAAGCCGTCACGCTCGAAACCCACATTCGCGACGTGGCGGGGTGCATCGAAGCCGAAGAACTCGAGCAGGTGATTCTCTGTGGCCATTCCTACGGCGGCATGGTCATCACCGGGATCGCCGACCGCATGCCGGAACGCATCAAGGCTCTCGTGTATCTCGACGCCTTCGTGCCGGAGAACGGCGATTCGCTCAACGGCCTCTTGCCGAAGGCCCTCGAACCGGCGGTGGCACAGCAGTTCCTGGGCGGTTTCCGCGGCGCGGCGTTGGAGAAGAACAGCGGCGTCATGGCGCCGATCCCGGCGGAAATGTTCAACGTCGCCGCCGACAAGCGCGCCTGGGTGAACCGCCGTTGCGTGCCGCAAGCTCTGGCGACCTTCGAGATGCCGCTGCTGCTCTCGGGCAAGGGCGACGCGGTGAAGCGCCGGCTCTATATCCTCGCCGATAGCTGGGATCCGAGCCCGTTCCGCTTCTTTGCCTCAAAGTATCAGGGCAAGCCCGGCTGGGACGTGGTCAAGATGCCGTGCGGGCATGACGTCATGGTCGACATGCCGAGCGAGCTGGCGGCGGCCCTGGCCAAGCTCGCGTAAGCGCAGGCCGCTCAGACGCGCTGGTCGAGGGCGAGCGACGGCGGCCGGGCGACCAAGGCTTCCTATTCGCAGCCGGTCCAATTCCGATCAAGCTAGCGCGGCTTGCGCGCCAGGAATGCGTAGCCATAAACCTCAAACAGGCGGGCTTTGCTTTCTCCACCCGCGCCGCCGAACGTATCGACAGGCGGACCTATCTGGATGTCAACGAAACCGGACTGCTCGAGCAACCGCCGCCAGCCTGCGCACGGCAGGCCACCGGCGATTCAGTCGGTCCAAAGGTCGATGTTGCGGATCGCGGATTCCGGGACAGGCTTGCCGCTGGCGATATCGGCGAATTGCAAGCGGCCGCCAGGCCGCAGCACACGCATGATCTGAGTGAAGACCGCGCGCTTGTCGGCGCAAAGATTGATCACGCCGTTGCTGATCACGGCGTCGGCCCAAGCGTCCTCGACGGGCAGATTCTCGATGATGCCCTCGCGAAACTCAACGTGACGGAGACCCATCTCCGCGGCCGCCGCCCTCGAACGTCCGAGCATCTCCTCGGTCATGTCGATGCCGACGACGCGGCCTTCGGGCCCTACTTGATCAGCGGCGATGAAACAATCAAAGCCGCCACCCGACCCCAGATCCAGGACACGTTCTCCCGGCCTCAATGCGCCTAACGAGAAGGGGTTCGCAACACCGGCGAAAGACTCCACCGCATGGTCCGGCATCCGGCCAACGACCGCCTCATCGTAGCCGAGCCGCCGAGCCAACGGCCGTCCGGTATGGAAATGGAAACTTCCGCGCGGATTGACCGCGACGTCGCGATACTTGCTCTTGACTTCTTCGCGCAACGCAATCGCGTCAACAGGCAGATCGTCGCTCATTCTCCGCTCTCCTTGTCAATTCAGCCAAGATTTACGCGGATGACTTCCCATCAAGAGGTTCGAAGACTATCGAAATGAACAGGCAAGCGCGAGTCCGCTACCGTCCGTCTAGCACGCACGTAGCGTATTTTGGGGCGAATTGCCGCCACGGCCGTGATTGCCAAAGTGTGATTCAAGCTTGCGTGATGCGGATTCGTGCATCGGTCACTGGATAGGCAACCCTTCCGCCTTCCATTCGGGAAAACCATCCTCCAAGCGGCGGACTTTGAAGCCATGCTTGCGCAAGAGCGCAACTGCCTCGAAGGCGAGCACGCAGTAAGGGCCGCGGCAGTAGGCGACGATCTCGCGGCTCTTCGGCAAGCCGCGCAACCGCCGCGCCAGGTCACGCAAGGGAATATTGACCGCCTGCGGCAGGTGGCCGGCGGCGAACTCGTCTTCGGGCCGAACGTCGAGCACCGTTACCAAGTCCGCTTTGAGCCGGCGGACCAACTCCTCGCGAGAGACCGGCTCCAGGGCGTCGCGTTGATGAAAGTAGCCACCGACCAACTCGCGGACTTCCGCCAGATTCCGCTCCCCGACACGGTGCAGTGCCGCTACCAAGTCGAGCACGGCGGGATCGCTCAGGCGGTAGAGGATGTGCTTGCCGTCCCGGCGCGATGCCAGCAGCCCCGCCTGACGCATCAGCCGAAGATGCTGTGAAGCATTGGCGATCGAAAGTCCGGCGCGCTCGGCCAAGGCTTCGACGCTGCGCTCACCCTGGGCCAGCAGCTCGAGGATCTCCAAGCGATGGCCATGACCGAGCGCCTTCGCCACTTCGGCGAATTGGGCGTACAGGACCTGTTTCGGACCAACCCTTGACATATCGAGCGCACTCATTAGATCATTCAACAGATGAATTGAATGTATTGGTTTTGCGTCTTTTGTCAAGCAACCGCCGAAGGTGGACCGAGATGTCGAGTTTCATTCTCGCGCACGAGCCGACGATCCGGCTGGCGTTCTTTCTCGGCTTCCTTGCGGCGATGGCGGCATGGGAGGCCGTTGCACCGCGCCGCCCGCGCCTCGTCTCGCGCTGGGTGCGCTGGCCCGGCAATCTTGGCATCGTCGTGCTCAACACCGCAGTGCTCCGCGCGGCATTCCCGGTAGCCGCCGTCGGCGTTGCGACAATCGGCGAGGCGCATGGCTGGGGCGTGCTCAATAACGTCAACCTGCCAAGTTGGGTGAGTGTGGCGCTGGCTGTCGTCGTCCTCGATCTCGTGGTCTACCTGCAGCACGTGATGTTCCACGCCGTTCCGGCGCTTTGGCGGCTGCACCGCATGCATCATGCCGATCTCGATTTCGACGTAACCACCGGGGCACGGTTCCACCCGCTGGAAATCTTGCTGTCGATGGGCCTCAAGCTCGCGGCCGTCGCCGCGCTCGGCGCACCGCCAGTCGCCGTCCTGGTGTTCGAGGTTCTGCTCAACGCGACTGCGATGTTCAACCACGGCAACGTCGGCCTGCCTGCCTCATTGGATCGCGTTCTCCGCTGGATCGTGGTGACGCCCGACATGCATCGCGTTCACCACTCGATTCTCCCGAACGAAACCAACAGCAACTTCGGCTTCAACCTGCCCTGGTGGGACCGGCTACTTGGCACGTATCGCGCCCAGCCGGCGGCCGGACACGATGGCATGACCATCGGCCTGGATCAGTTCAGGGATCCGGGGCAACTCCGTCTCGACCGCATGCTGGTGCAGCCGTTCGTGGGCCTGGCAGGCGCGTATCCCATCAATCGGCGGAGCGCCTCGCAATGAATCTGCCACGCACTGCGCCGCGCATCGGCTTGGCGGTCCTGCTGGCAGCGTCGATCGCTTGGGCCATTGCGAACCGCGGGCGATTCGATATCGGCGCCAACGAAACAGTGATTCGAGGCATGGGTGCATGGGCGCCGCTGAGCTACGTGGGCCTATATGTCATTGCGACCGTGCTGTTCCTGCCAGGCTCCTTCATCGGCGTAGCGGGAGGTGCGCTATTCGGCCCCGTATGGGGAGCTATTTATACGCTCGTCGGCGCGACGGCCGGTGCAACGCTCGCCTTCCTCGCCGCCCGCTACGTGGCTTCGGAGTGGGTGGCCACAAGGGCGGGCGGGCGACTGAAACAGCTCATCGAAGGCGTCGAGGCCGAGGGCTGGCGATTCGTCGCCTTCACCCGGCTCGTGCCCCTCTTTCCCTTCAATCTGCTCAACTACGCGCTTGGACTTACTCGCATCGGGCTCATGCCCTACGTGATCGCTTCGTTCATTTGCATGGCGCCTGGCACGATTGCCTACACCTATCTCGGCTATGCGGGGCGCGAGGCGTTCGCTAGCGGCGAAGCCCCGGTGCAAAAGGGCCTGATCGCGCTCGGGCTGCTCGCGCTCGTTGGGTTCCTGCCGCGTTTCGTGCGCCGCCTGCGCGCCGGACGGTCGGGTCGCGCCGCCGCGGCAGGTGACGTGTCGTGGATCGAGGCAGCGGAACTCGCTGATCGTCTTGTCCGGAGGCCACCGCCCTTGCTCATCGACGTTCGGGGATCTGACGAATTCAACGGCGAGCTCGGCCATATTGCCGCTGCGCTGAACTTACCGGTCGCCGAATTACCGATCCGATTGACCGAGATCGGTGCGCACAAAGACAAAACCGTCATTTTGGTTTGTCGGACCGACAAGCGCTCGACTAACGCCGCGACGTTAGTCCGCGACGCCGGTTTCCGCGATGTCCATGTGTTACGCGGCGGAATGGAGCGGTGGAACCAGAGCGGCCTGCCGATCGAAGGCCGGTCTGCGCTTGGACACGTATGAACGGCGCCCGGACCTCGACCGCCGCGCTTGAGTGACACGATGCCGGCGTCGATCCCAGCGCGGCGTCACAGGCACAAAGGCGCTCAACAATGGAGCACGAAAATGACAAGGATTTCGAATTCAGTGGCGACCGCGGCAGGCGCGGCGGTTGCCCTTGTACCGAACTGGGTCTGGGCGCAGTCCGACCCTGACAGGTATGCCTACGGGCCTCATATGATGGGGTGGGGCGGAGGGTGGTACGGATTGGTGTTCGGCCCTTTGTTTATGATCCTGGTGTTCGCTGTAGTGATCGCGGTCGTCATCCTGCTTGTCCGCTGGGTCGGCGGTCCGTGGCAGACTGTGGGGCCGCACCATCCGCAATGGGGGCGTACACCGCTCGATATCCTAAAAGAGCGATTCGCGCGTGGCGAAATCGACAAGACCGAGTTCGAGGAGCGCCGCCGCGTGCTCGGCGAATGAATTCCGCGACCCGGAATTCGAGATCATGCCCATGAAGATGTTGTTCATCCTCAACGACCCGCCCTACGGGACCGAGCGCAGCTACAACGGCCTGCGCATGGCGCATGCGCTCGGAAAGAATGCCGGGAGCGCCGAGATCACCATTTTCCTCATGGCCGACGCGGTGCTCTGCGCCAAGCGCGGGCAAAAGCCGCCGGAGGGATTCTACAATCTGGAACGGATGCTGAAACGGGTGCTGTCGGGAACCGCCAACAAGGTGTTGCTGTGCGGAACCTGCATGGACGCGCGAGGCATGACCGAAGCCGAGCTTACGGACGGTGCGCACCGAAGCACCATGGATGAGTTGGCGCAGGCGACGCTGGCGGCCGACAAGGTGCTGGTGTTCTGAGCGAGTATCGCCATCCACGGACGTCGCCGCCGCGTCAATCGAGGCTTGAAATGAGATGTACAGCATCGCCCGCATGCGCCGCTCCCTCCGTCGCGCCGGCAGATGGAACCAAAAGAGGCTTGCAGATTGCGCGATAGGCACGACTTGGACTTGCCGTGATGCTTTTCGTTGAGTCACGACGGGCCGCGAGCTGGCATTGAGTGAGCTGCTATAGCTAAGCTCGTTTTCCGCGTGCCGGACGGCGCAGGCTATTCAGACGCGCTGGTCGAGGGCGAGCGACGGCGGCCGGGCGACCTGCCAGCTCGCCGAGGCCGGCTTCACCGCGGCCTTTTTGTCATAGGCGCTGACGGCGCGGTTGCGCTTGGCGATCTCGTCGCCAACGGCTTTGATCACGCGCTCGCTGACGATGCGCATGGCGTTCACGCGCCGGCCGTTCTCCTCGACGAGCGCACGAAAGCGTGCGGTCGTCTCCTTAAGCCGTATCGCATCGGCGGGCGCCGCCGCGGCGACCCTGGCGGGATCCTTTTGCAGCGACGCCATCTCGCGCGCGTACATGGCGGCGAGGCGCTGCTTCTCTTCGATCTGCTTGTTGAGCTCGCTCGGGCGCTGCGTCTTCAGGATCTCGTTTTCAGCCGTGATCAAGTCGACCAGGCGGTCAGTGATCAAAATTAGCGCGTCCAGCGGTCCGAGCCGCACGGCGCCGGCCCCGGTCGTGGTGCCGGCTGACACTTGGGGCTGCGCGTCTTGTCGCGGCGCGGCGCTCACTGCCGCGCTTCCTGCATGCGCAGCACTTCGCGATAGACCGAACTCGCGATGCCGACGCCGCCCGACTTGGCCATCTCCTTGCCGTACTGGTCGTAGAGCATGGAGC
Source organism: Candidatus Cybelea sp. (assembly GCA_035632095.1). Taxonomy (GTDB): domain Bacteria; phylum Pseudomonadota; class Alphaproteobacteria; order Ferrovibrionales; family Ferrovibrionaceae; genus DASQHM01. The sequence continues at coordinate 19,909 of DASQHM010000205.1, forward strand.
GGATCACGGTCTCGGCGTTGCCGCCGCCGAACACCGGGTCGGCCTCGAGGCCGGCGGTCATCGACTGGAATACCTGACTCAGGAACACCGCCTCGAAATCCTGTGCCGTCTGGTGCAGCTTCGCGTCGTTGCCGGCAACGGGCAGCGGTTTGCCGAGCTGCATGCTCTGCGCCGTGGATAGCGCCATTGCGGCGTCCGGGCCGGCAGCCGCCGAGATTGCCGTGCCCGCGTTCATCAGCGCACCACGATTTCGGCTTGCAGCGAACCGGCGGCCTTGATGGTTTGCAGGATCGAGATCATGTCCCGCGGACCGATGCCGAGCGCGTTGAGACCGTTGACCAGTTCCTCCAGGCTGACGCCGCCGGCAAGCAGGCCGAGGCGGCGGTCCTTGCCTTCGTCCACGTCGATCTGGGTGCGCGGCACGACGACGGTGGAAGCGCCGCCAGAGATCTGGCCCGCCGTCGCCGTCTGGCTCGGGACACCCGTGCCGGGTACCGCTTGCGGCACCACGTCGAATATGGCCTTTCCGCTGGAGTCGAGCGCCGGCGTGCCGTCTGCGTTGCGCCGCTGCACCGGAAAGTTGCCGACCTGGGGGCTGGTGCCGGCGATGCCGGGTTGTCCCTGAACCACGCCCGGCCCGGGCGCGAACGCGTTCGGCTGCGAGACCTGCGGCGTTTCCGTGATGCGGATCGTCAGGTTGCCTTGGGCGATCGCAACGGTCGAAATGCGCACGTCCTTGCCCATGACGATGATGCCGTTGTTCTCGTCGATGACCACGCGCGCTTGCTGATCGGGCTCGACCTTCAATTCCTCCACGTCGCCGAGCAAGGCGACCACGTTGCCCTTGTACTTGTCCGGCACGCCGATCAGAACGGTGGATGGATCGAGCAGCTGGGCGGCCGGCGTCCCGAGGTAGGCGTTGATCGCCTGGGCCATGCGCCGCGCCGTGGTCAGATCCGGATTGCGCAGGGACACGCGCACCGAACTCATCTGCGACAATTCGAAGCCGACCTCGCGTTCGACGATGGCGCCGTTGGCCATGCGTCCCGAGGTGGGAATGCCCTTGGTGACGCTTTGCGCGGCGCCTTGCGCGGTAAATCCGCCGATGGCGACGGAACCTTGCGCCACCGCGTAAACCTCGCCGTCGGCGCCCATCAGCGGGGTCACCAGGAGCGTGCCGCCCTGTAGGCTCTTGGCGTCGCCCATGGCGCTGATCGACACGTCGATGTGATTGCCCTGGCGCGCGAAGGGCGGAAGATTAGCGGTGACCATGACCGCGGCGACGTTCTTGGTGTCGGCGGTGGCGTCACGGATGTTGACGCCCATGCGCTCGAGCATGGCGTCGAGGCTCTGGCGGGTAAATGGGGCGTTGCGGAGCGAATCCCCGGTGCCGTCCAGGCCGACCACGAGACCGTAACCGACCAGCATGTTTTCGCGCACGCCCTCGAAATCGGCGATGTCCTTGATGCGCGAGATGGCGGCGGCGGGGCAAACCTGTGCGGCCAGCAGCGCCAGCGTCAGGACGAAGCCGAAGACGCTGCGGAGCAGACGGCCCGCGACGAACCGGCCAATGAAAAGATGCGCGAGAGACAGGGGCATGGCGCTTTGCCGAGGGCATTCCTACGGTTGCTTGAGCTTCACCTAGCGAAACCCGTGCCAACGCGAAATTCGATTAAATGCCTCATTTACCGCGACTTTTGGCCGATGTGCCGGCGCCGGCCGAGGCAAGAGCTGCGCTTGGGGCCATCTTGCGCGGCAGGAATTGCCGGGGTTTTACGGGGCGTTAACGCCGAGCGACCAGACTGCGCCTGCAGCACTTCCGCCTGCGGAGTTTCCTCGGCACCATGAAGGTCACCGGACCTGCGCCGATTCTCACCGCCAAAGTACGGCCCGCCAGTCGACCGGCCGGCGAGCCCGAGGAAGATTTCGCGGCACATCTTTCGGGTGACGAAGCCCGGACCGGCGCCGTGGCGGGCGGCTCGCGCGTCGCGCCGGCCAACAATCTGCTCGCGCTTCAGGAAGTCACCGACGCGACCCAATCGCGCCGCCGCGCGGTCAAGCGGGGCAACGATCTGCTGGATCGCCTGGACGAAATTCGCCACGGCCTGCTGCTCGGCACCATCTCGGCGAGCGAACTGGTGCAATTGGCCCGTACGTTGCGCGAACAGCGCGGCGGAATCGACGATCCACGCCTGATCGCCGTCCTCGATGACATCGAGCTGCGCGCGGCCGTGGAGCTCGCCAAGCTTGGACATTGAAGTAATATATTAATTATTTCAGCAGTTTATGGTCCCGCAACGGACCTGTTGCAGGGTGGGGGACGGCTCCATATACTCCGCGCCGCCATCCGAATGGGGTAGGTACGCTTTGGCTGCTCGGGGTATGTAATGGGTATACATTTGCCTGCGAATTATCGGCCGTCGGAAGACGAGCCGTTCATGAACGGAAAGCAGCTTGAGTATTTCCGGCGGAAGCTACTGCGTTGGCGCGACGAAATCTTGGCGGAATCCAATATTACGTTGCAGCATTTGCAGGAAGACACTGTCCAGGAGCCTGACATCGCCGATCGCGCGTCCACGGAATCGGAGCGCTCGCTTGAGCTTCGCACCCGAGACCGTCAGCGCAAGCTGATCGGCAAGATCGATTCGGCGCTGCGCCGCATCGAGGAAGGCAACTACGGCTATTGCGAGGAGACCGGCGAGCCGATATCCCTGCGCCGCCTGGAGGCCCGTCCGATCGCGACGCTCTCGATCGAAGCGCAGGAACGCCACGAACGCCGCGAACGCACCTATCGCGACGAGTAGCACTCGGGCATCGCCATACGAAATTCCGTGGTTGCCGCTTAGAACGGGAACAGGACGTCGAACACCTGTTGGCCGTAGCGCGGCTGCTGCACATCGGTCAGCTGGCCGCGGCCGCCGTAGACGATGCGCGCTTCGGCGATCTGCGAATGGTTGATGGTGTTGGTCGAGGTGATGTCCTCCGGCCGCACCACGCCGGAAATTTCCAGCTCCCGCACCTCGAAGTTCACGCGGACCTCCTGGCGGCCGTAAATCACCATGTTGCCGTTGGGCAGCACCTGGGTCACCAGCGCCGCGACCTTCAAGTTGATGGTTTCCTGCCGCTGCACCGTACCCGCGCCGGAACTTGAGCCGGCCGAGCCGAGATTGATCAGACTGGCCGGATTGGCGCCGTGCAGGATGCGGCCGATGGTGCTCTGGCCGTTGATCGGCGTTTCCGCGCCGAGGAAGTTGGTCGCGTTGGCGTTCTCGCTGTTGGTGCGCGAGCGCGTGGTCGTATCGGCCACTTGCGCCTGGTCGGCCACCGCGACTGTGACGGTCAGAATATCGCCGACCTTGGCAGCGCGCTGGTCCTTGAAGAATTGCCGCGCGCCGGGACGCCACAGGCTGTTGGCCTGGCGCACCAGTGGTTCCGGCCGCGGCATCGGCAGCTGCACCGGCTTGTAGTCGCGCTGCGCCGTCGGATCCTCGATCTTGCTCATCTTTGGTTCTTCGCCGACGGTCGCGAGGCGTTCGGCAACGTTACCGCAGGCACCGAGGGTGGCGGCAAGCACGGTCGCAAGGGTGACGCGGACGAAACGGCGGGACATGACGGATTCCTATGGACGAATGGATACGCTCAGCGAGACGGCAAGGCGGCAAGCGGGCCGACGGCGCCGACGACGACCTGGTTGGGACCGGAGACCGTGGCGGCCACGCTCTTGCTGCTCTGCACGTTCTGCACCTGGATCACATCGCCCTTGCCGCCGTTGTCCATGGCGCGGCCGACCGTGGTGAGGGTCATGTTCGGCACCGTCATGGTCATGGTCACGATTGCGCCTTTGGCGACAAGCAAAGGACGATCGACGTCGCTTGAGCGAATGGCGCTGCCCGGCGCGATGCTGCGCTTCGGCGTCTTGCCGATCAGGTCGTCGGGATCGGTCACCACGTATCGATCGATGCGCTCGACCGGGACCTCGATCCATTCGATGTCCGACTTGGCGATGACGTGTCCGGGATTGATGCGGCTGCGCAGGCCGGGCACGCGGCTGACCGAGATCAAGCGCCCCTGCACTTGAAAGTGGCTGGCGTTCGCATCGTCCGCGGGCGCCGCCAGGATGGCGACGAAGCGCTGCGAGCGCGGATCGTAGTCGATGTCGTCGACGCGCACGCTGGCTTGGGCGTCGGTCGGCACCGATATGGTCAGGGACTGATTGGACAGCTGGACCGAAACATCGCCGCCTTCGGTGTAATCCGCGAGCGCCTTGGCGATCTGCGCCACGATCTCCTGGTGCGGCACCAGACGGCCGGCCCGCGTGACCGCAACGGTGCGCAGGCCCGGATCCGGCTCGAATGTCAATCCGGCCGCTTCCGTCACGGCTTGAATCTGCGATACGCGCAGGTAAACCTTCTCGCCAGGCGGCGGCGCCGCAGCCGCGACCACGTCCGCCGCCTTTCCGGCGTTGTCGAACAGGTCGCCGAGCGTAATGCGGTCGCCCACGACGACGACGCTTGCGCGCAAACGGGCGCTGACGATCGGAGCCGCCGGCGCGCTTGACGCTTCGTCCGCCGTTGCGCCGAACGCCGCTTCGGCGATCGCCGCGATGGCAAGCAGCAGCACGAACACGCCGGTGATGAGGAGCCGGTAAATCATGGCAAACCTCCTACTGGAGCTGGTTGATCTGCGCCAGCATCTGGTCCGATGTCGTGATGACCTTCGAGTTCATCTCATAGGCGCGCTGCGCCGCGATCAGGTTGGTGATTTCGTCCACCGGATTGACGTTCGAGGTTTCCAGGAAGCCCTGGCGGACGGTGCCGATGCCGATCGCGCCCGGCACGCCGAGTTGCGCGGGGCCCGAAGCCGAAGACTCGAGCATCAGGTTGTCGCCCATGGCCTCAAGGCCGGCCTCGTTCGGGAAAATGGCGAGATTCATCTGCCCGACCGTCTGCGGCGCCACCTGATTCGGCAGCGTCGCCTGCACTTGGCCGGTCGCGCTGATGCTGACGCTGATCGCATTGGACGGAACGGTGATCGCGGGCTGCACGACAAATCCGTCTTGCGTCACGATCTGCCCGGTGGGGCTCAGCTGAAACGAGCCGGCGCGCGTATATGCGACGCCGTTGCCCGGCAGCTGCACCTGGAAATAGCCCTTGCCCTGGACCGCGAGGTCGAACGTGTTGGACGTCGATTGCAGATTGCCTTGCGAGGTGATGCGGTAGACCGCGCCCGTGCTCACGCCGACGCCGATCTGAATGCCGGAGGGAACCACGGTTCCGGAATCCGACGACGAGGCGCCGACGCGCCGCAGGTTCTGATAGAGCAGATCCTGAAATTCGGCGCGCTGGCGCTTGTAGCCGGTCGTGTTCAGGTTGGCGATGTTGTTCGAGATCACGTCGACGTTTAGCTGCTGCGCCAACATCCCGGTTGCGGCAATGCTCAAGGAACGCATGGTTTAAAGCCCTCGCTAGCTGAATTTCGCCAGACGTTCGATCGCCATCTTCTGGCGATTGCTGTCGGTCTGGACCATGTTCTGTGTGGTCTCGTAGGTGCGCAGCACGTCCATCATCCGCGTCATTTCCCGGATCGGCTCGACGTTGGAGCCCTCGACCATGCCTTGCTGCAAATGGCTCTTGTCGGCGGGAAGCGGCGTCTGATCGGTGCTGAATAGGCCGTTGCCCTGCTTGGTCAGCGCTTGATTGTTTTCGAACTGCACCATGTCGAGTTTCGCCACCGTCCCCGAGGCGTTCGAAATGGTGCCGTCGTCGGCGATGGTCGGTTGGCCGTCCCGGGCGTTCAAGGTGATCGGGCGCAGCCTGTCGTCGAGCACCGGAAGTCCAGATTCGGTCACGAGTTGGCCGTCCGGCCCGAGACGCAGATGTCCGTTCCGGGTGTAGCGGGTGCCGGCCTTGGTATCGACGGCCAGGAACCCCGGGCCTGTGATGGCGACGTCATAGGGGTTGTTGGTGGACTCAAGCCGCCCCTCCGACATGTCGCGGACCACGCCGTAATCCTCGACGAAGGACACCGGCTCTTTCGCACCAGCCTTCACCAGAAACTCGTGGAAAAGCATGTGCTCGGCTTTGAACGCCGAGGTGTTCATGTTGGCGAGGTTGTTGGCCACAATGTCCAGCTCACGGCGCATAGCCGTTTGTTGGGACAGGCCGACGTAGACCGCGTTCTCCATGGGGTGCCTTCTGGCTGGTCAGGGCATCACTTCGCCTCCGACCGGTGCATGGCCCGTGCCAATGAGAATAGCGAGGCGCGACAGCGGGTTAGGGGAAGTCCGCCGGGATCGGGTGATCGCCGCGGCCGCGCTTGCCCGGCAGGAAATGCCGGCCAAGTCTCTGATTTTCATCAGTTATTAACCTATAAAGCTAAAAATGCGCGGGTCTTGAGCCGCGGGCCCCGCGGCAGGGGTCCCAGGTGTAGCGATGGCCGAAACCACCGCCGACGAAGCCGAGGTAGAAGGCGGCGAGGCCGTCGAGGCGCCCAAGCGCAAACGCTTCAGCGGCAAGAAACTCGTGCTGTTCGTCGCCTTGCCCGTGTTGCTGCTCGGCGGCGGCGGGGGAGCGGTCTGGTACTTGAACCTCGCAGCGCCGGTGCTGGACAAGATCGGCATGGGTCCGGAATCGGCGAAGCCCAAGCCGGTGATCTTCTACGACCTGCCCGAGATGCTGGTGAACCTGAACTCCACCGCCAAGCAGGCCAGCTATCTGAAGCTCCGCGCGTCGCTGGAACTCGACGATCCGCAGGCCAGCAAGAAGCTCGACGATCTGCTGCCGCGCGTGCTCGACAATTTCCAGGTGTACTTGCGCGAGTTGCGCATGGAAGACCTGAACGGCTCGAGCGGCATGTATCGCCTCAAGGAAGAGCTGCTGATGCGCGTCAACGCCGCGGTCCAGCCGATCCACGTGAACGACGTGCTGTTCAAAGAAATGCTGGTGCAATAGGCATGGCCGACGCCGATAAGCCGACAGACGCCGACAAGCCGGCCGACAACGACGCGGTCGCCGCCGAATGGGCCAAGATGGCCGAAGGCGAGCAGCCGAAACAGGCGGAGGCCGCCGCTGACGGCGCCGTCGCCGCCGCCGGCGGCGAAATCCCCAATCCGACCGGCCAATCGACGCGCGTGTTGAACCAGAACGAGATCGACAGTCTGCTCGGTTTCGACTCCGCCGACGAGGGCGACAAGGATCGCTCCGGCATCAAGGCGATCATCAACAGCGCGCTGGTCTCCTACGAGCGCCTGCCGATGCTCGAAGTGGTATTTGACCGTCTCGTGCGCATGATGACCACGAGCCTCAGGAATTTCACTTCCGACAACGTCGAAGTGTCGCTCGACAACATCACCGCCATCCGCTTCGGCGACTATCTGAATTCGATCCCGCTGCCGGCCATCCTGGCGGTGTTTCGCGCCGTGGAATGGGACAATCTCGGGCTCATCACCGTCGACAGTTCGCTGATCTACTCGATCGTGGATGTATTGTTGGGTGGGCGACGCGGCACGGCGGCCATGCGCATCGAGGGCCGCCCCTACACCACCATCGAACGCAATCTGGTGGAACGCATGGTCACGGTGGTGCTTGCCGACATGTCGGCGGCCTTCGAGCCGTTGTCGCCGGTGACGTTTTCGTACGACCGCATCGAGACCAATCCGCGCTTTGCGACCATCGCGCGGCCCGCCAACGCCGCCATTCTGGTGAAGCTGCGCATCGACATGGAAGACCGCGGCGGACGCCTCGAACTGTTGCTCCCTTATGCGACGCTCGAGCCGGTGCGCGAGCTGCTCCTGCAGATGTTCATGGGCGAGAAGTTCGGCCGCGATTCGATCTGGGAGAACCATTTGGCGACCGAATTGTGGTCGACGGACGTGGAGATCGAGGCCGTGCTCGACGAGCAGACCATGTCGCTGAACGACGTCATCAACCTCGAAGTCGGCAAGACCATCATGCTGAACTCGACACCAGATACGTCGATCGAGCTCCGCTGCGGCGGCGTGCCCATGGTCACCGGCCGCATGGGCCGCATCGGCTCCAACATCGCCGTTCGCGTCGACCGCACCTTGAAACGCTTTGGAGTAACGCCGTGATGCTGACATTCGCCCTGGATCTCATCGTCGCCGGACTGCTCGCGGCCACCATCGTCTACTGCTTCCTGTTGAACCGGCGCCTGGACGTCTTGCGCGAAGGCCAGGACGAGCTGCGCCGCCTTGCGGCCGCCTTCGGCGAGGCGACGGCGCAGGCGCGCGCCGGCGTCGCGGGGCG
>DASQHM010000206.1:0-3623 GCA_035632095.1 Candidatus Cybelea sp.
GAGATGCCGGCCGAGCGAGCGGATCAGCGCCATGATGTTGCGCCGCACCAAGGGCTCGCCCCCGGTCAGCCGCAACTTGCGCACGCCCAGGCGCACGAAGGCGCTGCACACCCGGTCCAGCTCCTCCAGCGACAGGATCTCCGCCTTCGGCAAAAACGTCATGTCCTCCGCCATGCAGTACACACAGCGGAAGTCGCAGCGGTCCGTTACCGATACGCGCAAGTAGCTGATCGACCGACCATAGGGATCTAACATGGCTTCATTCCCGTGGCCGGCGGCGGCAAAGCTTAGACGGAAAGAAAGAAACGGGCTCTCCGGGGAAGTTCCCCGGAGAGCCCCTCATGGATCAGGCCTTCATCGCCGCCTTCACCCGCTCGGGGGTGAGAGGCAGGGTGCGCACGCGCGCGCCCACTGCGTTGAAGACCGCATTGGCGACGGCAGGAGAGACCACGGTCACCGCAGGCTCGCCGACCCCGGCCGGGGTTAAGCCGTTGGTGATGATGTGGATGTCGAGCTCCGGCACATCGGCCATGCGAATGGGCGTGTAGGTGTCGAAGTTGGCTTCGACGATACCGCCATTCTTCATCGAGGCTTGCTCATGCAGCGCCAGGCTGCAGCCCCAGAGCGTCGAGCCCTCGAGCTGAGCGCGGATGCCGTCCGGATTGACCGCGGTGCCGACATCGATGGCGATCGTCACCTTCTTCAGCGTGACTTTGCCATCATTGCCCACGGCCACTTCGGCGACCGCCGCGGTCCAGGTGGGCGACGAGCGCTCCTGTGACGACACGGCGGCGATACCCATGCCTTCGCCCTTGGCCAGCTTCTTCTTGCCGTAGCCCGATTTTTCCACGGCGACCTTGAGGGCACCGGCGAGCCGCTTGGCGCCGCCGATCGAGTTCGGCGCCGACCCGGCGTTGATGCCTTGGGCGTCGAGCAGGGCGAGGCGGAACGCGACCGGATCCTTGCCGGCCTTGTGTGCCAACTCGTCCATGAAGCTCTCGACTGCCCAGAAGGTCCAAGCCGGGGCCACCGACCGGAACTGTCCGGCTGGCGTCGCGGTCTGGGCGATATCGTTCTCGATCGCCCGCACGTGATGGTTCGGGATCGAATACCAGCTATCCGAACCGTTCACGGAGAAGCTGTCGAGCTTGCCCTTCTTGTCGGTGCTGTCGCTGAGGAAGGCTTCGATGCCCCACCGCTTCGTCGCCCAGGCGGAACAGACGTCCTGGTTCAACGCCACCAGTTTGCCGCTGGCGTCGAGGCCGCCCTGCATCTTCTGGTAGGTGATGGTGCGGAAGAAGTCGTTCTGGGTGTCCTCTTCGCGGCTGTAGATCAGCTTCACCGGTCGGCCGACCGATTTCGCCGCCAGCACCGCCGGCACCATCGCATCCGCCTCGAGTCTGCGGCCGAAGCCGCCGCCGAGATAGACTTGGTGGATGAGGACCTGTTCCGGTTTGACGCCTGCGACCGCCGCTACCAGCGGGCCGGAACGCGTCTGGAACTGCGACCCGGAATAGATGTGCCAGATGCCGCCTTCCTCGAAGGCGACGCAGTTCATCGGCTCCATTGGCGCATGAACCGCCAGGGGCGTGATGTAGACGGCCTCGTGCTTGGTCGCGGCCGACCCGAGCGCACCCGTGGTATCGCCGATGTTCCAGAAGGAGAGGCCCTTGCTGGGATCCGCAGTCAGCTCCTGGGCATGCTTGATGATGCTGTCGCTGCTGACATCCTTGTTGGGCCCGAGATCCCACTGGATCTTGAGCGCCGCAGCGGCATCTTTGGCCGCGGGATAGTTGTCGGCGATGGCGATGACGTAGGCAACGGCTGTCTTGGTGGGATCGTCGACCTGAACGTAGCTGCGATAGCCCGGGATCTTCTTGGCCGCGCTCTCGTCGACGCTCACCGGTTTGGCGCCATAGCGCACCGGCGGCCTGGCGATCTTGGCGTAGACCATACCCGGCACGAACATGTCGAGGCCGAACTTGGCGGTGCCGTTGGTCTTGGCCGGAATGTCCAGCTGTTGCAACGGCTTGCCGTTGATATGGTATTCGCTGACCTTCTTGAGCTGGATGCCCTTGAGCTCGTCCGGCGTATAGACCTTGGTCGCCTTGCCGCTCGAAACGATCTGAGCGTAGGACACCGATTTGCCGTTCTTGGCGATGACGCGGCTATTGGCGGCGCGGCATTCGGAAGCGGGAACGCCGAGCATGGCCGCACCGGCGTCGATCAGCGCCAGGCGGCCGGCGGCGCCGGCTCGCGACATGTTGTCGAAGCTGGTGTTCACGCTCCAGCTGCCGCCCGTGACCATCAGACCCCACTTCTCCGCGGGATCGGGATAGTCGATGCGCATATCGCGCCAGTCCGCTTCGAGCTCTTCGGCGACCATCTGCGCCAGCGCGGTGCCGACATGCTGGCCCATCTCCGACTTGGTGATGTGCACGGTGACGATGCCGCCGCGATCGATGGTGTACCAGACCGTCGGCGAGAAGTTGCCGGCGGCGATCGCTTCGCCAGCTTCGCCGATCACTTTGGGCAGAAGCGCATAGCCGAAGGTCAAGCCTGCACCGGCCGCGGCCGTGCCGACGAGGAAGTGGCGGCGATTGACCGCAGGGGACGTCTTGGCAGTGGTTTTGTCGGTCATCTCAAGCCTCCTTCATCCCGCCGTGCATCTCCTTCGCAGCGCGCTTGATGGCGCGCTTGATGCGAACATAGGTCGCACAACGGCAAAGGTTGCCATTCATCGCTTTGACGATATCCGCATCGCTGGGATTCGGATTCTTTTGGAGCAGCGATGCCGCCTGCATGATCTGGCCGGATTGGCAATAACCGCATTGCGGCACTTGCTCCGCCACCCAGGCGCGCTGCAGCGGGTGCTCGCCGCGAGGATCAAGTCCCTCGATCGTCGTCACCTCGCCATCGCCGACATCGGCGAGCGCGGTCTGACACGAGCGCACGGCCTCGCCGTTGAGATGCACGGTACACGCACCGCACAGCCCGGCGCCGCAGCCGAATTTGGTGCCCGTCATTTGCAACTGCTCGCGAATGACCCAGAGAAGCGGCGTATCGTCGGGCATATCGACGACGCGCCGGAAACCGTTGATTGTCAGTACTTTCATGGTGTCCCCTTCTGACGTTGGGCGTCTCCCGGACCGCTGCCGTCTCCCGCGGCGGGTCGGTCAAGGCATTGAAAATCCGCTCGGCCGCTCACGCGCCTATCGGATTAGTGATCTTGCTCGATGATGTCTGCAGCGCCGTCGAACTTGCCGTCCTCGTCATTGCGGCAGAGTCCGAATGTCCGCTTGGCAACCCTTCCTCCACATGACTATCAAAGTTTTTTATCGCCTTGCTCCCTGGAACCCACGGCGCAACGGCATGTCTAATGGTTGGGGATGGTTGCAGCCCCACCCGAAAGAGTCAATGGCGATCAAATAACATCATCGAGAATAGCACGGCCACTTGCTTCCGAATATTGGGTACGCTAAATACACTAAAATATAGCGAGGGGCTCACCGTGGCGGCCGAAGCAATACCGCGCTCGCGGCTTTGAACCCGGCCTGAGCCGGCCTCCGAATCCAGCGATGCCGGAGGTGCAGCGCTGTTGCATATCGATTTGGCTTAAGCGC
>DASQHM010000207.1:0-8981 GCA_035632095.1 Candidatus Cybelea sp.
GATCGCCGGGCCGAAGCGGGCGAGCGTCTCGTCCTCGCCGTCCGAATGCAGCAGAAGCACGTCAATGCGGTCGGTGCGAAGACGCTTGAGGCTTCGCTCGACGCTGGCGACGATTGCCGACGGCGAGAAATCGAAGCGCGATTCCTTGCCGTCGAACTCTTCGCCGGCCTTGTCAGCGATGATCCAGCGGTCGCGTTGACCCGACAATGCCGCGCCGAGCCGCGCTTCCGCCGTGCCGTATGCAGGCGCCGTATCGAGCAGATTGATCCCGAGGTCCGACGCCCGCGCCAGCAGCGCCGCGATCGCCGCATCGCCGGGCAATTCGAACGCCGTGGGATATTTGACCGCGGTATTGCGCCCGAATTTCACCGTGCCCAATCCGATCGGCGAAACCAGGAGCCCGGTGCGCCCGAGCGGTCTCAGGCCCATGAAACCGCCTCGTCCCAGGGCGGCGCGGCGATGCCCGGAAACGGCAGCGTCGACAGCGCGCCGATCTCACCCGCGGCCGGGCGGAAGCGCGTCGCGCCGAGCGCGCGCAACACTTCGGCCGCCAGCGCGGGCGCGAAGGCCAGCTTGGTCGGCCACGCCACAAGCGCCGTGCCTGCCGCCTCGACCAACGGCCGGTCCGGCCTGAGGCCCCGCGGCTGGCGCGGTTCGGCGCGATCCACGGCAAGTGTCGCGGCGCCGGCGCGGCCAAGATCGAGCGTCGGAAACAATTCGGAGATTTCGCGGCGGGCCTCGGCGATCTGCTGGTCGGACGAACGCTTTACCCCGGATTCCGCCAGCTCGCCGCCGATGTACCAAACCCAAGCGCCGTCGTTTGCACGATGGCTGGTGATGGTGACGCGCGGCTTGTCGCTCGCCTCGAAGCAGTGGGCATAGAGCGGCGCCGGCATGCCTTTGAACATCGCCATGTGCAGCGGTCGCCGCTGCGCATGAACGCTGAGGCGCGGCGCGGCGCCGAGCAGGTTTTCATTGCCGCGTCCCGCGGCAAAGATGAAGCGGCCGGCGGCCAGGCGAACGGTGGCGCCGTCGCCGGTCTTCAACCTGACCACCGCCGGGTTGTCGTCGGGATCGCGCTCGAACGTGGCACCATCCGGCCAATCGATGCGGTGGATGTGCTCGCGATGGCGCTCGGACAATGCCGCCAGCACCGAGGACACGTCGAGCACCGGCTCATCCAGCGCATAGACCGCGCCGACGCCGGCATTGCCCTTCAGCGTTTCGGGCCACTCCGCTTCGGCAAGACGCTCGGTCTTGCTCTTCACGGCCTTCGAAGCGAGAAACCCCGCTGCCCGATTGAGCAATCCGCGCGGCAGCCAAAAATGGCAACGGGGCGCCAGGACCTTCACGCTGCGCAGATCCACGTCGCCGTCGCCGGCAAGGCATCGCTGCCACACGGCAGGCATGTCCGCGATGGCGCGCGAGGCCTCGGTCAGCTTGAAGTCGAACGCATATTTCAAGCCGCCATGGATGATGCCTTGCGCTGCGACGGTCTGGCCCGCGCCGAGCCGGCCCGAGGACAGCAGCACCGCAGCGAAGCCGGCGCGGCGAAGCACGTGAAGCGTCCACAATCCGGCGATGCCGCCGCCGAAGATGGCTATGTCCGCCCAGGCATCGCGCAGCGCCGTCACCGGCCGCGTCCCGGTCAGCCGGTAAGCTTGGCGATGGTGCGGCTGGTGCTGTGTCCCGGCGACAATTCCGCCAGCAGCACCTTGCCGCCGTAGGCGCGCACGATATCCGCTCCCACCACTTGATCCACGGCATAGTCGGCGCCTTTGACCAGCACGTCGGGGCGCAAGGTTTCGATCAAGGGGATCGGCGTGTCGTCGTCGAACACGATCACCAGATCGACCGCGGCGAGGGAGGCGAGCACCACGGCGCGCGCAGTCTCGTTCTGCACCGGCCGCGCCGCGCCTTTGAGGCGCCGCACCGAAGCGTCGCTGTTCAGCCCGACGATGAGTCGATCACAGGCGGCGCGCGCCTGGGCCAGCAGCGACACGTGTCCGGGATGGATGAGATCGAAGCATCCGTTGGTGAAACCGATGACGTCGCCCCGCGCCCGCCAAGCAGCGACGCGGTCCTTGGCGACTTCGAGCGGAGCGATCTTCGCATCGGTCGAATGCACGGCCTCTGCGCGCAGCGCCGCGATCAGCTCGGGCGGATGCACGACCGCCGTGCCGGTCTTGCCGACCACGATTCCGGCGGCGATATTGGCGAGCCGCGCGGCCTCCGCCAATTCGGCGCCGCGCGCCAGAGCGACGGCAAGCGCCGCGACCACCGTGTCGCCGGCGCCGGACACGTCGAACACCTCGCGCGCTTCCGCCCGCAAGTGCACCGGCGCCTTCCTGCCCTTTTGCACCAAGGTCATCCCCTGGGAGCCGCGCGTGACCAGGATGGCATCCAGCCGGTCGCGCGCGATGACGAGGCGCGCCGCCGCCACCGCCGCTTCGTCCGTGTCGCATGCCATGCCCGCCGCATGCGCCATTTCGCGGCGGTTTGGCGTCAGCACGTGGGCGCCACGGTAGCGCGCATAGTCGCCGTATTTCGGATCGGCCAGGATGATCTTTCCGGCTTCCGCGGCCGCGGCGATCGCCGGGGCCAGCACACGGTCGTCAAGCACGCCCTTGCCGTAGTCCGACAACACGACCACGTCGGTGTCTTCGAGATGCGCCCGAAAGCGGGCCAGAATCTTGTCGGCGGTTTCCGGCGTCACCGGCCCGGTGGTTTCCGAATCGGCCCGCAGCAACTGGTACCGGCCGGACACGAAGCGAATCTTCTCGGTCGTCCGGCGCGCCGGATCCACCACGAGATCGGCAACGACGTTGCCGTGCTCGGCGACGGCTTGGCGCAAATCGTCCGCGGCGGCATCGGCGCCGGCGATACCGACGAGCGTCACTTTGGCCTTCAAGGCGGCGATGTTTCGCGCCACGTTGCCGGCGCCCCCCGCCATGACTTGATCGCGCTCGATCCGGAGCACCTGGACCGGCGCTTCCGGCGACATGCGTTCGACCGTGCCGTAGACGTAGCGATCGAGCATCACGTCGCCCAGCACGAGAATGCGGGCGCGGGCGAAGCTGTCGATGAGTTTAGCGTCGGAAGCGGGAGCGGCCATGGGGCGGAGAGTATATCAAGCGGCGAGCGGCGGTTACCACGGAAAGAACTCCATCCCGGAAATCTCGCGCAGGTGCGTTCTTTCCGCATCGGAAAAGGGTTTGAGCCACGCGGCCAGCAGCAGGAACACCGCGACCGCGCCAAGCGAGGCGAAGGTGAGCGCGACGGCGCCTTCGGTCACGCGCGCCAGCGGATAGGCGATCAGTGCCGCAAGCAACAACGCCGCGGTCAGGCGGGCGATCCGGGGCCAGTCGACGCTGTACGGGCAGCCGCCTCGGCGGAGCGACCAGACCACATAGCCGTTGTAGGCAACTTCGTTGACCAGTGCGCCGAACGCGAGACCGGCCGCGCCGGCGCCGAGCCAGAGCAGCGTCACGGCGGCCGGCAAGGCAATCAGCGCGAAAACCGTGGCGCGCATGACCACGTCGGCGCGGTGCAGGAGGTTGGCAACGGTGGAAACGATGACCCGGTGGCTCAACGGCACCAGCGCCGCGATCAGGATCAGCAGCGGCACATAGGCAAGCCGGTAGCCGGGGCCGAACAGCAGCACGAGCCAGCCGGGTCCGAACGCCAAAGCCACCACCCCAAGGGGCGCGAGCAGGAACAGGCCGGACTTGTAGAGCGTGCCGAGCTGCAGCAACACCCGTCCCATGTCGCCGTTTGCCGTATAGTCCGCTACGGTCCGCGGGCGGATCAGACCGATCAACAGATCGGCGGGAAGGTTGCGGCGCAGTTGCTCGGTCAGTGTCCGCGCCAAGGCATAGGGCGCAATCAGCGCCGGTCCGAGCATCGCGGCGCCCACCAGGGTCAACACGTTGGCGCCGGCCAAGCTGTGAATGAAGGTGCTGGCGAAGTTGTTCAGCGCGAGCGAGGTGATCTTGCGCACCGGCGGCGGCGTCCAATCGGCGCGCGGCTCGCCGGATCTCGGCAGAGCGCCGTTCGACACGCGCCAGGCGCCGTAGACGAGAGCCAAGGCCGAAGCGGCAATCTCGATTTCGATCACCGCATCCAAGTCAAGGGCGCCGCCGTGGGTCAGCCGCAGGATCGCGAGACCGAACAGGAACACGACGTTGCGCACCACCGTATTGAGCTGCGACTGTTCCTGCTGCAGCAGCGGCTCGAAGACGCAATGGCGCAGATGCCGGCTCATGCCTTCGAGCAGGACCACCCAGGCATAGAGGCGAAGCAGGTTTTGCCAATAGACGATGCCGGCCGCATCGGCGATCGGCCCGGCCAGCAGCGCGATCAGGCCCGCGGCGGCGATCAGCGAGGCAAGCCGCAGGACGCCGACCAACGCGATCAGCCGCGTCACGGCGCGCGCGCCGCCGTTCGCCGCGAATTCCGGCACGATCTGCGCGCTTACCCAGTCGAGACCGAAGGCCGACACGACCAGCGCTACTTCAGCCGCCGCGGCAATGGCGCCGTAAGCACCGAAATCGGCAATGCTGAGGCCCCGCGCGAGCAACAGCAGCGACAGCACCGTCAACAGCACGGACGCGGCCTTGCCGAGCACGAATGCGCCGAGGCCGCGCCGGAGGCGCTGCAGCGAGTAAAGATCTTCGGTCACGGCATCAGGCAACGGGCGTCACCGTGTAGCTCGGGGCGAGCTCGCGCGGGCCGAAAAGTCCGGCCACGAACATCCAAGGGCCCCAAACGCGAATCGGCAGATACTCGTGGATCCGGCGCTGCAGGGCAAAGCGTGCAACGTCGCAACCGACGGCGAGCAGCGTTAGTGCCAGCAACAACCAGCTGGCCAGCAGTCCGGCGACGATGAGCGTTTGTAGTGCCAGACCGAAGAACAATCCCGATTCCGCGCCGACGATGGCCAAGACCCGGGCCGGCCGGGCGATGTGCTTGCGAATCAGGGTGCCGACCGGGCGTTGATAGGATTCGCGATAGTAGGCATCGAGGCGCGAAGGATGATAATAGCGCCGCGTGAGATGCAGTCCCATGCTGACGGGTATCTGCCACAGGCTGTAACGCTCCGAAAGACGCAGCGCGAAATCGCGATCCTCGTTTCGCGGCAGGCTTTCGTCGTATCGGAGGCCCGAGGCCGAAGCCGCGGGGCCCAGGAGGAGCACGCCGCCGGCGATGCGCGTGTGACGTTTGCTGTTCACCCCCATGATGTCGTCGACGCGCTCGAGCGGGTGATTGTCTCCGTCGTGGCGCTGCTCGGCCAATCGGCCGGTGACGGCGTTCGCCTGGCCGTGCACGATGTAGGCGAGACCCTGCGCCAGAAACTCGCGATTGACCGCAACGTCGCCGTCGAGCAGCAGCAGGGATCCAGCGTGCGCGTGATTGAGCACCACGTTGCGGGCGATGGCCGCGTTGGCGCTGCCGTCGACGCGGTAGACGCGCGTGCCCGGATGCGCATCGGCAAAGGCCCGCATGGCGCTCCCGGTCCCGTCATCCGAGAGACAATCGACCAGAACGAATTCGAGGTGCTCGGCCAGCCCATCGAGATCGTCGAGCGACGCCAGGCAACGCTGCAGAAACGGCATGCCGTTTCGCGCGATCACGCCGACGGTGAGACGGCTCACGATGCTCATCGGACCAGCGTCCTTCTCATCGCCACGCGTGCATAGCGGCGCGGCGGCGCTTTCGGTGGCGTCACCCCCGCCGACCGCAGGACGCGCAAGTACCGCCAACACAGGTAAAGCACGATGCTGCCCTCGAACACGCCGCTCTGGATCGAAAAGAGGTTGATGGGAATGGGACTCATCAGGTTGCCGACGATGAACGCCGCGATCGCCGCCGGCCGCCAGCAATCCGGATCGGGCAGCCGCCGGAACGCGCGATAGAGGATGCGCAATACCAGAAACGTCAGGCCGAGCACGATCGCCAATCCGAGCACGCCAAACTGCACCAGGCCCGCGACGATGCCGAGGTCGACGAAGTTGAGGTGCAAATCGTTCAGGCCGTGGGAAATGACGTTATTGACCAACCCGGTCGGCGAGGCCATGCCGAATCCGAAGCCGCCGCTTTGTACGAAGGCGTCCCAGTAATATTGCAGCGTCTGGATGCGCACGAGCACGTTGTACTGATTGTTCACGATCAGATCGTCCTGGAATAGCAGCGCGATATAGGGTCCGAGCAGGGTCGGAACCGCGGCGAAGACGGCGATGATGCCGAGCACGGTGAATGCCGCGGTGCCGTACGAACGCTGTGGCCGATGCGCCAGGGTCAGGATCACGATGCTGAAGAACATGCCCATGAGCGACAGGCGGCTCTGCACCACCGTCGCCTGCACGTACATCATGACCGCGATCCACAGCCCCATGAGGACGTAGAAGCCGAGCGAATGGCCGCGCTTCCACAGCAAGGTGAACAGGAAGAGATAGGCGATGTTGATGTAGTCGATCAGGAACACGATGCGGCGCACCTCGTGGGCTCCGCTTTCGAAGATCGATCGGCGCGCGAATGCGTCCATGAACGGAAATTGGATACTCAGGTCGGCCAGCAGCAGCGCCGCGGCAAAGCATCCCGCCACGATCACCGCGAGGAACAGGTCCCGTTCGCTCACGTCGAGCAGCGCGAAGAAGTAGAAGCCGAGGATCGGCACCAGGATGTATTGCGCCCAGATCCAGTCGGCGAGCGGCTTGGGAAAGATGAACGTATTGGCGATGGCCGAGGTGACGATATAGACCAGGAAGGCGATGGCGGGCCAGAGCGCGAACCGGCTGTGCGGCATGCCGGGATTTGTCAGCATTCTGACCAGATACGCCAAGGCCGCCAGCAGCATCAGTCCGGCGAAGGCCTGCCGTCCCGTGGCGTCGTCGAGTCCCGAGATCGCGGCGAAGAAGTTTTCCGATTGGCAGATCACCGCGACCAGAAACAGCACGATGGCGGCGCGGCGCAAGCCGATGCGATGCAGCAGCGACCCGAGATCCGCGCCCCGGCCCGGTCCGAGCGAAGACGATGTTCTGACTTGCGCGGCGCGGACAAATCGTGCGGACGTCATGAGCGCACCGCGACGAGTTGCCGGTAGGCGGCGGCGAGCGGCAGCAACACGCGCTCGGGCATGTAACGCTCCAAAGCCGCACGGCGAGCCTCCGCGCCGAGGCGCGCCCGAAGCTCAGCGTCGGATGCAAGGCGCATCATGGCTGCAGCCAGCGCCGCCGGATCGGCCGGCGGAACGGTGAGCGCCCCGCCGGACGCGATCATTTCCGGCACGGCGCCGACGGCCGTGACGATCGACGGCAGCCCGATGGCGAAGGCTTCGACTAGAGAATTGGGAAATCCCTCGCCGCGCGAGGGCAGCAGGAACGCGTCCGCCCGTCCCATGGCGGCCAGGACCTCGCCGTGGGACAAGGGTCCATCGACCGTGAAATGCCCGTTCAATCCGAGCGCGCCGATGCGCACGCCGAGCGTCGGCGGTGCGTTGATCATGTGAACGTGAACGGCGACGCCCGCATCGGCGAGCTGGCGGGCCGCAAGCAGAACGTCGTCGACGCCCTTGCGGATTGCCTCGCTGCCGGCAATGAACAGGAACGTCGGCACCGGGTTGCGCGGCGACGCGCCTTGCGCCGGCAGTGCGGCTTGCAGCCAGTTGGGCAGGATCAGCACCCGACCGCTGCGCCCCGCTTCCGCCACGGCCCGGCGCGAGAAGTCGGACTGCACGATGACCATGTCCGGCAAGTTCAGCGCCGCGCGGATCACCCGCCGAACCAGGCGGGACGACCGGTCGAAGAACATGTCGAAGGCGCCGCCGATGCGGAAGGAGACCGGCCGGCGCAACGCACGCGCCATGGCGGCGTAGAGCGCCGGTTCCCAGAAGGCGAAATAGTCGGAAGCCTGGATCTGCACCATGTCGGCGCGCTCGGACACCAGGGCGAAAGGAAATCTCGCCAAATTCCCGAGCGTGACCAGGACGCCGGCGGCGACGCGCAGCACCCCGCCGCGAAGCACCGCGCCATAGCCCCAATTGTCCGTGACATCGGGTTTCGGCGGCCGGCTGATCGAGAAGCGCACGAAGTCGAAGTCGTTCGCGAGCGGGGACGACATCAAATTCAGCATGAACGTGGTCACGCCGCCCGTCGTCGGCGGAAACGGCCCGACGACCATGATGCGAGGGCGGGACGTTGCCGTCATGGACGCACCGGCGTCAGGCAGACGCGATGGAACAACTCGAGCGACAGCAAAGTCCACAACAGCTTCTCGTGATTCTGCCGCCCGGCCGCATGCTCGTCCACGACCTGCTTAAGCCGGGCTGCGTCGTAATAGGCGCGCGTCGCCGATTGCGTGCCGAGCAGATGGTCATGCACATAGCCACGCATGGAGCCGCGAAACCATTCGCTGACCGGCACGCGAAACCCGACTTTGGGCCGGCTCAAGATGGCGGCCGGCAGCAGGCGGCGCATGGCTTGCCGCAGCAGCCACTTTCCGGTGAACCCGCGCAAGCGGAAGCGATCCGGCAGCTTCGAGACATAGGCCGTCAATTCCGGATCCAGGAACGGCATGCGCGCCTCGATCGACGCGGCCATGGTCATGCGATCGCCCCGCTCCAGGAGATTGTCCGGCAGCCAGCTGGTCTGATCGAAGGCGAGGATGCGGCGAAGCGGGCTGGCGCCCGCCGGCGCCGCAAACGGCAAACCGTCGGCCGCGGATGCGCGGGACGCGGCAGGCTGCGCCAACGTCGAGCACTCGGCGGGCGACAGTGCTCCGAACCAGCGCGGAAACCGCTCGTGCGGGTCGCGCAATCCGAAAGCCGCCGCGGCGGTCTTGGCGCGGCGAAATGCGAACGGAAGCGCGTCGATCAGGGGCTCGATCAGGCTGCGGTGCAGGCCCGCTGGAACCACGGCTTGATAGGCGGCGACGAGGGGCTCGAAGGCGTGCTTCGGATAGCCGGCCAGGATTTCGTCCGATCC